>CAYPAB010000003.1:0-62105 GCA_964408605.1 uncultured Eubacteriales bacterium | reverse complement strand
GATTCGAACCCCCGTTCTTCAGAATCGGAATCTGCTGCGTTATCCAACTGCGCCATGGACGGATATATTTTAATTTTATAACATCTGTATTATAAACATTCGCCGTTGCTTTTTCAAGTGGTAAAATCATTTTTTCGAAATCGGTTAAAAGAAATATGTTCAAACGATTTTCGATATCACATATAATCTTTTTTTAAACCACTTAGTTTCTTATTTTGCCGATAATAATTTAATATGTGCTGATAGTATTGATGGCGATGATTCCGCAAGAGAAAAAATCCAAGGTTTCAACAATTGAATAGATGAATTATCTGACGAAGGAAAAAGACAGTTTATAAAATCTATTGTGAAACCGATACCGCAGAGTACACATTAGATGATTTGAAGTATAAATTTTTTTGGAGATCGCTTAAAAGCAATATGTTTAATCTTTGTTCGAAATTACATAAATCAATATATTTATACGTTTTTTGAAATCACCAAAACCGGAATCTATAAACATTTTTCGAAATCGCTTAAATCACCTTATTTAAAGCGTTTTGCAAATAATAAAGCAGGTTGATCCAGCCTTGTTTCAGCAATATCAACAAAGCCGAGTAATTCAAGCACCCCGAACCGAGGAGTTTTGTTTGCGGTTCGGGGTGTTGATTATTTATTTACGCTTTTATATCCACGTTTCTATATTCACGCTTTATATTCAGGTTACGGCTTTTTGATTTTATTCAATGCCTCGTTGAGTTCCAAAAGTTGCTCTTTGGTGAATTTAAGGTTGGCGGCGCCCATAAGGTTTGTGAGCCTTAAAACGGTAAAACCGCCCATCATTTGCATCATGGGGCCGTTTAACATTTCGGCGGCCATATCACCCATCATAGTTTCGCTCTTTTGATTTTTCATTGCATTTGCGAAAAGTCCGGTAAAAAGATTTTTTCCGTCTTCCGACATCAAAATATCCGAAACTTTATCGTTCAGCGAAAAATACCCGTCGGGCTCTTTGATATCAAACCAATTGAGTACCGCACCTTTTTCACGCAATCTGTAAGAATCGTTGAATTTTTCGACTTTTCTTATTACGGATTCATCGGTAAAGCCGTCGGCAACTGCTTTGAGTTTTGTTTCGCCGTTGTTCGGAACATCGAAACGGAAGAAATGATCTTCGCTTTTCACCTTGCCGAGACTTTTGCCGTCGGCAAAAAGTTCGACTTCGGGGAGGTTGGAATAAACCGTGATTTTCGTTACGCCCTCTACCCTGTCAACATAACGCTTGCCACAGATGTGAACAAACTTTTCATCGGAAAGCCACGCTTTATAAGCGTAGAACGAATCTTTTTTATATTTGCGGTCGAAGGTCACAAGACCTTTATGATTTTGCCCGTTTTCGCCACCCTCGTTACGGCTGTCGGCACCGAAATCGAACATATTCCAAACGTGTGTTGCCCACAAATATTTTCTTGAATAGAACTGTTTTATCAGTTCCTCGTGATAATAAGCCTGATATTCTTCGGTATAGTCACCCTGTTGCGGATTCGAAGTGTGCCAATCGAGTGCTTCGCAACCGTATTCGCTGCAACCTATCGGGATATCGGGATATTTTGCGTGGAAGCGGTCAAACCAAGGGCCGTTCATCGATGTGTCACCGCCGTACCAACCGAAATAGTGGTTGTACGAAACGACATCGGGGATTTGAATATACGGACTGTCGATATCGCACATCGAAACGGCGGCAATTGTCGTAAGACGGGTTTTGTCCATATCGTGAACCATATCGTTAAGGAGCCTGTGATTTTCAAGCAAATCGGGATCGCTGTCGCCTTGCATTGTGATCTCGTTTGAAAGTCCCCAAACAACAATCGACGGATGATTGTAGTTTTGAACGATAAGTTCTTTCATCTGCGAAACAGTATTTTCACGGCCTGTCGGCATATGCTTTGAAATATAAGGGATTTCCGCCCAAATCACAAGTCCGCACTCGTCACAAAGGTCATAAAAATACTGATCGTGCTGATAATGTGCAAGACGTATTGTTGTTGCACCGACCTCGCAAATCAAATCGATATCTTCTTTATGGTGTTCGGGAAGAAGTGCATTACCGATGCCCCAACGGTCTTGGTGACGTGCAACACCTCGAAGCGGGTATTCTTCACCGTTGAGTATAAATCCGTTTTCGGGGTCGATTTTAAAACTGCGACATCCGAAACGTGACGAAACGCTGTCTATAACCTTGTCACCGTCAAGAAGGTTTAATTCCGCTGTGTAAAGGTAGGGGTCTTTTCTTCCGTGCCAAAGGTGAACATTTGAAATTTCCAAACACGCACTCAAATCGGCTGTGACTTTTTCGGCAACAACGTTACCGTCGGCATCTTTGACCGAATATTCTATTTTAAGTGAATCACGGAAATTTTCAATCCATGTTTCGATTTCGACTTTTGCGTTTTTGCCGTCTGTTTCGGGTGTAACTTTAAGACCGGGCGTTCCGTAATGCATCAATTCAAAATGCGATTCACTCACACAAATAATGTTAACGTCACGGTACAGACCGCCGTAAAAAGTGAAATCCGCCATTTGAGGATAAACCTTGTCGTTCGCCGAGTTGTCAACGGCAATCGCAATCAAACTTTCATCTTCAAACGAATCGGTGATATCGACACGCCATGTCGAATATCCGCCGTCGTGATGTGCAAGTTTTTTTCCGTTAACAAACACATCGGCTGACGAATTTGCACCTTTGATTTCAAGATAATATCTGTCCGTTTCGGGAAAATCGGCTTTTTCGAGTTTTTTTACATAATAGCACGTGCCACGGTAATAGTCATTCTCACCGTCTTGACCGTCAATCGCATTCCACGAATGAGGTAAATTGACCCAGTCCCAATCCAACGGCAACTCGGCCGGAACCTCAGTCGCACGCTTTGTGAAAGCCCACTTTCCGTTAATGTTTATAATTTTTCTCATAAAATCTCCTTTAAGATACCGGGAGTCGAACCCGATACGGTTTTGAAAAACTATTTTCAAAACTGCTTGCACCTAAAATTTTTATATTGGGGATGCGGCAAGGCGTTTCTTCACCGCAGATATACCGGCGTATATCAAGGGAAAAAACGCATTGATACGCCTAAAGATTAAATTACAGGCGTATGGCGTTCTACCTCCGTCACCTTATTAAGAGCCTCTTCTTTCATTGAGTTCTGCGGTCATTTCCGCAACTTTTTTCTTGTTGAGGTCATAAATAAATGTGATTGAAATGAACATAACAACGGCGCTGAATGTGAACAGTGCGGCTACGAGCCATTTCATATTTTCGGCAACTTCGAAAGGCTGATTTGCACCGAGTTTGCCGTCATAACCGAGGAATTTCATAATAAAGATAACAAGCGAGGGGCCGATACCCTGTGCGAGTTTGCGGAAGAACGAATGAAGCGAATAAACCGTACCTTCCTCTTTGGTATTGTTTTTCCATTCGTTGTAATCAATGGCATCCGCCATAAGCGCCCACGAAACGCAAGTGTAAAAACCGAGGCCCAAACCGAAGAACACCTGTGCCACGATGAATCCGACGATGCCACGAATACCGTTGCCCAAAGGCAGGAAAAGAAGCAATCCGCCGAGAATACTTACAGCGGTACCGACCGCACACGCCTCTTTTTTTCCGTACTTCGCAACGATTTTTTTAATAAAAGGCATAAACAGGAACATCGGAAGATAACTTATCAAGTTGATGATACCGGATATTTGAGCATTTCCGAAATACGATTGAAAAAGAACGGTAGTTGCCGTTTGTGAACCTTGCATTCCCAAAAACATCGACATAGCGGCGAGCGTCGCACCAACCGCGGCACGGTTTTTGATGAAATTGCGCATCGCTTTGAAAACATTGAATTTTTCTTTCTTCTCGCTGATGGAAACGCTGTTTTCCTCAACACGGATAGTTGTGTTTTTAAGCATAAACATAAAACTGACAAGTCCGACGGCACCCATTATAAGGGCGGCTACAAAAACGACTTCGCCTTTAAGGTTGTTGGAAGCATCATAGCAAATGATGGGCAGAAGAACCATAGGCACAATATTACCGAGCATTGAACCTATTGAACGCCAAGTTGAGAGTTGGGCACGTTCGGAACCGTCGGTTGTGATTACGGACATCATTGAGCCGTAAGGAACGTTTGCGACCGTGTAAAACGCATCCCAAAGAATATAACCCAAAACAAACATAACGCATCTCATAGCGAGCGGGGCGTTCGGAATAGGAAGGAAAAAGAACAAGCCCGAAAACAAAAGACCGATTGCGCCTACAAATATATATGTTTTGAATTTTCCACGCTTGTATGCTCTTTTGTCGGAATCGAACAAAGAACCCAAAATCGGATCGTTAATCGCATCCCACACCTGAACAACAACAAGCAACGTTGCGTAAAGTTCCTCACCCAGTGCCATAAACTGAGTCCAGAAAATCGCCATAATAGTGCTTTTAAGCGCAAAACTCATATTGCAACCCAAGTCACCCGCGGCGTATGCCATTTTGTCTATCATACCGAATTTGCGGTACCCTTTAGAATCTAATTGAGCATTATTTTTTGCCATATAGATTCTCCTCCTTTTTTCTATATTTTTCCGGTTTTGTTAACATTTTTTGTTAAAAATCGACAAAACCTTGTTGCATCTTCATTTTATTATAAAACAATGATTTATGTGAGTATAATTTTTGTTTTTTATAGCAAAATTTTTGTGCAACTATTGATATTTTGCAAAAATTGTACGATAATATGGATAAAAAGGTAATGTTTTACAAGAAAGGGGCGGTCTTATGTTTTATGAAAACGAACTGAGTTTTTTCAGAACCGTTATCGAAAGATGCAAAATTCAAACCGTTATCGCAACAAAAAACGAAACTCCCCCAAAAATAGATATGGGAATTCGTGAATTTTTAAACTTAAAAAAAGATTACGACGACCTGTTTTGCGTATTCGGTAACACAAACACGGTTACCAAAGTTTGCGACCCGTTCTTTTGCAACTACATTTTCATTCCTTTGCCGGAAGCCGAAACGGAATCCGTTCTTATTGTCGGGCCGTATACGAAAAATGCGGTGGCGAAAAAAGAAATCGCAAAGGTAACCGACGAATACGCTTTTTCGCAACATATTAAATCGGAAATCCAAAAATATTTTTCAACCGTTCCTTACCTTAACGATGACGGAATTATTATGACACTTGTAAACTGCCTGTGCGAAAAGTTGTTCGGTTCGCTCGAAAATTTCACAGTCGTAACAAAAGATATCTCGGATGTATCGGACATATCGCTCATATATAAATCCGACAATGCGGAAAAAAGCGATGACCCGTGGCTTACCGTACAAATGCTTGAAAGAAGATACAATGCCGAAAACACACTTTTAAGTGCCGTTTCACAAGGATTATCGCACAAAGCGGAAATGGTATTCGCAAACATCAAACCGAGCGAAATGTTGGAATTGAGAATTGCCGACCCCTTGCGAAACGCCAAGAATTTTATGATAATCACAAACACTCTCTTGCGAAAAGCGGCGGAACACGGCTCTGTTCATCCGCTTTATATAGACGGCGTATCATCGGATTTCGCAAAAAGGATCGAGTCACTTCAAACCTTGAGCGAAACAGACGAACTTTTTGGGTATATGGTCAAAAAATATTGCAGACTCGTAAACAAGCACTCGCAAAAAATGTATTCTCTTTTGGTTCAAAAAGTAATTACCCGCATAGATGCCGATATCACCGCCGACCTGAGTTTGAAAACGCAAGCCGATTTTCTTAACGTCAATCCGAGTTATCTTTCAACGCTGTTTAAAAAGGAAACGGGCAAAACGCTGACCGAATTTGTTAATATGAAACGAATTGAAAAAGCAAAACATCTTTTGACCTCAACAAATATGCAAATTCAAAATGTTGCCCAAAACTGCGGTATTCTCGACGTAAACTATTTTACAAAAATTTTTAAAAAATATACGAACGAAACGCCCAACGAATACCGAAAAGCGTTTAAACAGTAACTATGCGTAAATTAAAAACAAGGGATTCTTACAGGCGAAAAAATTCCCGTAACAATCCCTTGTTATATTTTATGCGATTTGCATTTTTTATCCGCTTCGAAATGAATTTCGGGAGTTTTACGACGCGCTGTATCGCGGAGCGCAATGAAATCACTTTTAACAAAGTAAAATGTATTTTCCGATGTTCACGCAAAAAAAACATCAAACCCACAGCATTCACCGACTTTAAGAGAGCCGCTGTTTCCCCCTCGCAAAACAAGATCGGTTTATGTCGAAATTCATTTCTCGGCGGAAAACCAAACACCGACGTTGCGGTATTTGATCTCGGTTTCAGGCAAACAACAGTTTTGTAATTTGCCATTTATTAATGTCATTTTTGCAAAAAGGCTTCGCCTGTTTTTTACAAAATTTTTCTTTTTCAGAATTTTGCACAAAAAAGAATGCCGTTGTTTGTCAAAAAACAACGGCAGTACCATTATATTCGGTTCTTATTGCGTTCGGCGATTTTTCGAAGACCGTCAAAGCCGATTTTTACGCTGTCGAAAACATCTTTCCCGTAGCAAAGGTCTTGCTCTATTACAATATATTCGACACCGATTTCACGGCATGCACGGTAACAGGAGTCCAAATCGAGGTTACCCGTTCCGCATTCGGCAAACTGTTGCACGTTATTGACAATACGCAAATCTTTAAAATGACAGACTTCTACCCTGCCGTTGAGTTTTTTCAAATACTCCGCCGGATTAACACCGCCGACCTGCAACCAATATGTATCGGGAATAAAATGGAGGTCGGGTGCTTCGTCGATGAGTCTTTCGAAAGTTCGTTTGCCGTCGTACACTTCAAATTCCAAAGCGTGATTGTGATAACAAAGTTGTTTGCCGAAACGTTTCATTTGAGCGGAAATTTCGTTGCACTTCATAATAAATCCGCTGACGCCCTCAAACGATTCGTGAACCGAACCGGGCATACAGCCGATTCCGATATTGTCGCAATGAATAAGGTCATGTTCATGAACGAGTGCTTCGAGATCGTTTTTCATTCTGTCGTAAGGTTTATGCGTTACGCAGACATCCATTTTATATTTATCGACAATTTCGGCAACGGTTTCGGGGTGAATATCACCGATGCCCGATATTTGAATAACATTACAGCCTATGCTGTCCAAAAAATTAAGCGTAGTTTCAAAATCCTGTGCATTTTTACATTTTTCACGCAGGGTGTACAGTTGAACACCGAGTTTTATTTCGCTCATAACAATCTCCGTTCCACCGCCTTGATGACGGCTTGAAATAATTCTTAAAGGCACACTTATTGTATCACACAATCATCAAATATGTAAATACCGAAAGATGTAATTTTAACAAAATGTTATAAAGTTACTTGATTTATTTTTCGCAAGTATTATAATATATTCGACAAATATATTTTAATGAAAGGGTTAAGTTTATGCCTAAATATCTTATAGTTAATGCCGACGATTACGGAATGTGTAATGCGGCGAACGAAGCCGTCAACGAACTTTTTCTCGGCGGTTGGCTCAAATCATCAACAATTATGATGCCCTGTCCCGCCGCCGCCGCTGCGGTTGAGTTTTCAAATGCTCATCCCGAATTTGCAATCGGCGTGCATCTTACCATGACAAGCGAATGGGCAAAATACCGTTGGAAACCGCTCACAGACGGCAAATCGCTTATTGATGAAGACGGTTTTATGTGGCATGAAAGCGACCAAGTCGAGAAAAAAGCAAGTTACGAAGACCTTGAAAAAGAAATTCGTGCTCAAATCGATCTTGCTCACAGCATGGGTATGAAGCCGTCTCACGTGGATAATCATATGGGCTCTTTATACGGTCACTATACGGGAAGATTAGGCCTTTCGAAAATGACGCTTCGTGTATGCGGTGAATACGGATATGCCTACCGTCTCTATACAAAACACGACAAACGCATTTGTCCCAACGGAACGCCCTACATACTTTACAGCGCCGTAACGCTTCTTTCGAAACATTGGGGTAAAAAATACAACGTCGTTATTCCCGATTATCTTCTTTTTCCGGATTGGAACAACGATATGCGTGTAAGTTACGAAGTTTACCGTGATACAATCCTTAAAATTTGGACGGATATCCCCGAAGACGGCGTCACCGAAACTTTTGTACATCCTTCCGTTGAAAGCGATGAACTCAAGGGTATAACCGCCAGATGGCAAGACAGAGTTTGGGAATATCAACTCATGAAAGACCCTTATGTTCACAACTATCTTAAAGAGCACGGAGTTGAACTTATAAGTTACCGCGAACTCATCAAGATGAAGGGTGGAGTTGTCAAGGGCTGACAACCACACACGGGGATGTTAAAAAGCACATTTTTACATCCCCTTTTTGAATTTAGTTTACATCCTTTTTTGACTTTAAACTATTGATTTTTTTAAAATACTATGGTATCATTATGCAAATGCGTTGATCAAGAGAGTAGAAGTCTGTTCCCGTCGCAGAGAGATGTGCCGAGGCTGAAAGCACATTACGGGCAATTTACTTTGAAGTTCACTTGTGAGCATCGTGGCTGAACCGCAGTAGGTTGCGACGGGTGTAACCGTTATATTACAAAAGAGTGTTTGCTCTGAAGCAAAAATTAGGGTGGTACCGCGGAGTTTGTCTTCGTCCCTTTTCGGGATGGGGGCGTTTTATTTTTTCTGTGCCCGCCGTCTTTATATAATTTGAAAGGATTGAAAAAAATGCTCGAAAAAGCACAACAGTTAAAACAGCAATTTTCACAAAAAGTTAATGCTGCCTCCTCACCGCTTGACCTTGAACGGTTAAAAATTGAGTTTTTGGGTAAAAAAGGCTCGGTTGCCGCTCTTATGAGCGAGCTCAGAAACGTTCCCAACGAAAAGAAAAAAGAAGCGGGTCAAATCATCAACGAGGTTAAGCAGTTCATTGAAGCAACCATCAAGGACAAAAACGCAGAGCTCGAAAAAGCGGAAGAAGAACGTCTTATCAACGCCACCGAGGATTACGACGTCACTTTCCCTGTTTCGGAAGAATCGGGTTCATATCACCCCATCACACTTGTACAGCGTGAACTTGAAGACATTTTTGCCGGTATGGGCTTTTCCATTGAAGACTATGACGAAATTGTTGACGATTATCATTGTTTTGAAGCACTCAACATACCCAAGCATCACCCCGCACGTGATATGCAGGACACATATTATTTAAGCACAAACCAGTTGCTTAAAACTCACACTTCCGCCGCTCAGAACGCAATATTGAAAAAATACGCCTCCGAACTCGAAGCAGACAGACCCATCCGTGTTATTTTCCCCGGAAGATGTTTCCGTAACGAAAAAATCGATGCCTGCCACGAAAACACGTTTTTCCAGATGGAGGGCGTTATGGTCGACAAAGATATTTCCATATCCAACCTTATTTACTTTATGAAAACAATGCTTTCGGAAGTCTTTCAACAGGATATTACCGTTAGGCTTCGTCCCGGATTCTTCCCCTTTGTTGAACCCGGTTTCGAACTTGATATTCAATGTACCATTTGTGGCGGTAAAGGTTGTCCTTCGTGCAAAGATTCCGGTTGGCTTGAACTTTGCCCCTGCGGTATGATTCATCCCAATGTTCTTACAGCCGGCGGTCTTGATCCCGAAAAATATACCGGTTTCGCCTTCGGGCTCGGTCTTACAAGGCTTGCTATGATGAGATACGGAATAAAAGATATCCGTGTATTCAACTCCTGCAACCTCAAATCGCTTTCGCAGTTTAACAACACCGCTTTCACCGGTCAAGAAAAGGAGGCAAAATAAATGTTTGTTTCAATCAACTGGATAAAAGAATATGTTGACCTTGAAGGTCTTGATATTAAAAATCTCATCAACAGTTTTACGCTTGCAACCGCCGAAGTTGAAGATATCATCGTAAAAGGCGAAGACATTCGTGATGTCGTCGTCGGTGAAATATTATCAATCGAAAATCACCCGAACTCCAAAAAACTTCACCTTCTCAAAATTGACGGCGGTGACAGAATATACGATGTCGTTTGCGGTGCTCCGAATGTTCGTGAACACATGAAAACGGCTTTCGTCAAAGCCGGTGGCAGAGTCCCCGCTGGCGAAATCACCAAAACAGCCGTTGCCGGTTACGATTCCGAAGGTATGTGCTGTTCCGCATTCGAACTCGGTCTTTCCGATGACAAAGCGGGAATTATGGAAATTGACGTTGATGCACCCAACGGCACAAACCTTAAAGACATTTATCCCGTTGACGATATAATTTTCGAAGTCGACAACAAATCTTTGACAAACCGTCCCGACCTTTGGGGTCATTACGGCATAGCACGTGAATTTGCCGCTCTTACCGACAGAGAATTAAAACCTCTTAAACTTTCCGACCTCGCTTATGACGGTGATGAAAAAATCAAAGTCACCGTTGGCAGACCCGATCTTGTTTACCGTTACTCCTGTGTGAAAATGAACAACATCACAAAAAACACAAGTCCGTTTTCGATGCAGATAAGACTTTATTACTGCGGTATGAGGGGCATCAATCTTCTTGCCGACCTCACAAACTACATTATGCTTGAAATGGGTCAACCCACACACGCTTTCGATGCCTCAAAAATCAGCGAAATCGTTGTTGACACCCCGAAAGAAGATTGCAAATTCACAACACTCGACGGTGTTGAACGTGACATAACAACCGACACGCTTCTTATACACAACGGCTCTACACCCGTTGCCATCGCCGGTATTATGGGCGGTCTTGATTCCGAAATTGTCGACAATACCGATGCGGTTGTTCTCGAATGTGCAAACTTCGACGGAGTCAGCGTAAGAAAATCGTCGTCAAGGCTCGGTCTTCGTACCGATGCTTCGGCAAGATACGAAAAAATGCTTGACCCCGAAATGACCGTCACAGCCGCAAAACGTTTTGCATATTTGCTTAAATCGATCGACAGCGGTGCTGAAGTCGCATCTTTGTTGACCGATGAATACGTTAAGAAATATCCCGAAATATCCATCGAATTTGATAAAGCATATGTCGATAAATATACGGGTATTGATATTTCCGAAGAAAGAATATTAAAAACGCTCACCGCTCTCGGTTTCGGTGTTGACAAAAACGGCGAAACATTCACCGTAAAAGTCCCCTCTTACAGAGCCACAAAAGACGTTACCATAAAAGCGGATATCATTGAAGAAATAACCAGAATCTACGGTTACGACAACTTCAGCATCATAACAACAAAAAGTCCGCTTAAACCCGTAAGAAGCGCTCCTGTTCGTGCCGAAAGCAACGAAATAAAAGATATCCTCGTAAAGCATTATAATCTTCACGAAGTTCACTCCTATATTTGGGGTGATGTCAGAAAATATAAAAAACTCGGCATTGAAGTTGAAGAAAACGTTAAAGTTCTCAACATCGAAAGTTCCGACAACGGCACAATTCGTAACTCGATGATACCGACACTTTTGCTTGCCACATCGGAAAACAAAGATTTTGCCGACAGTTACGGAATTTTTGAAATCGGCAGAGTTGCCGACGGCATAAAAGCAGACGGCACCGCAAACGAGCGTCGTCGTTTGGGAATTGTTCTTTACGACAAAACAACATCCGAAAAAGACCTTTTCTTTAAAGCGATTACAATCGTAAACAGCATTTTCACCCAAATAAAGCACAAATCACCGACTCTTGAAAAAGTTACGCCCGAACACGCTTGGCAACATCCCAAAAACACGGCTGACATTTTCTGCGACGGCAAAAAACTCGGCACGTTAAACACACTTCACCCCACCAACGCCAAAAAGATGGACAAAGTCGCAAAAGTTGTTTGTATTGAAATCGATATCGACGATT
Source organism: uncultured Eubacteriales bacterium (assembly GCA_964408605.1). Taxonomy (GTDB): domain Bacteria; phylum Bacillota; class Clostridia; order Oscillospirales; family Acutalibacteraceae; genus DTU089. The sequence goes on along the minus strand of CAYPAB010000003.1, from coordinate 50,223 downwards.
TCATAACAATCGGCGGTGAAAACATCAACTTCATCGAACCGTCAACAAAGCAGTCAACCTACTATGACCTTTCGCTTATTATGAAAGAAGGCACCGTTTTCGCCGACCTTGCCGAATGTTGGAATTCGCTTGCTCTTGAAGAACTCGACAATGCCAAAGTTATCGACACTTACGACAACGGCGAAATAAAGAGCATCACCGTGCGTCTTACCTTCTCCTCTAAAGAACGCACTCTTGAAATGGATGAAGTCCAAGGTTGGATCGACACAATTCTTTCGAATCTTAAAGGAATAGGCATAGAATTACGTGCTTAATTCAATCTGAATTTAAACTAAATTAAATCTTAATAATTTTTCTGTTGTATTTTTCGAATGAATGGTTTATAATACAGTGTATAGTTTTAGGAGGTGTATTTATGACAGATAAAACAATCCAATTCACAATCAGTGATGACCACGAAAAAGAGATGCGTGAGATACTTGTTTCAGTTTATAATTCTTTAGTTGAAAAGGGTTACAATCCTACCAGTCAGCTTGTAGGTTATATACTGTCTGAAGACCCCACCTACATCACTACCCACAACAATGCCAGAAGTTTAATCAGAAAAATCGATAGAGATGAACTTCTTCAGGTTCTTCTTAAATCATATCTTAATTAACTTACCTTTCGGGCATAGTTTACGAAAATATTATTAAGGAGTGTTTGGTTTGGCTGATACTCAAACAAGTTTTCTTACCTACAAAGGTAAACCCATTGTACGCAAAGGCAAAACGATTTACTACGGTAATATGAGCGACCCGTTCGTTATTATGCTTTCAATAGCATCTACCCACGAAGTTCACGGTGTCGACATAGCCGACAAGGTTATTGTTCAACTCATAAACACCGACCCGTCAATCAATCCTTTGGAAGCGATTGTTAAAAGAACCGAGAAAAACGGTTTGTATGCCGCAATCGATATTGCCTCTATATGGCTTCAGCGTGCATTAAAAACTGAGTAATTAAAAAACCTCGATGTTCAAAAACGAACACCGAGGTTTTTTATATTGTTATGTATTTATTATTTGTGTGTATTTATCATTTTGAAACCTTAAATTCGGCATATACAAGATGCGGTCTGCAAAAAACCCTCAAGGGCAATACGCTGTAACCTATTCCCCTGCTTAAAACGAGTTGAGTTCCGCCCATTTCATAAAGACCGCCGGTGTACGGCGGAAAAGTCTTTTGGTCGGGTGCCATAATCGCTTTGCCGAACAAGGTCACTTGCCCTCCGTGTGCATGCCCCGAAAAGACAAGGTCGATACCGTGTTTGTAGTAAACGGGCAACGCTTCCGGATGATGTGCAAGCAAAACATTAAATTCGTTTTCTTCTATCGAAAGACCGTCACACATGGTATCCGTACCTTGAAAAATCTGTGCATAGTCACCGTAAAAATAAGGGTCATCAATACCGCAAAGCGTGAAAGTATCACCTGCGGAATTTTCGATTCTCACCTTGCTGTTACGAAGAACGCAAACTCCGACCTCGGTCAAACCGTTTATAAGTCCGTCAAAATCTTTACCGCCGTTTAAAACATTCGACTCGTGATTCCCGGTGACGTAATAAACAGGCGCTATTTCACAAAGTTTTGCGACAAAATCCACCGCAACGTCAATATCCGTATATGTCGCATCAACAACATCGCCCGTAATGACGATGATATCGGGTTGTTCGGCGGTTAAACTGTCAAGAATTTGTTTATCGATTATTTTCGACTTGCGGTTGTGATAATCCGAGATATGTGCGATAAGATAATTTTGATAACTTTCGGGGAGTTTTTCGGTCTGTATGTTTATTCTTTCAACATCGAGGCTGAAATTCCCGTAGAGCAAAGATACCGTGCAAATGATGAGAACGAGAGCGAGCACACGCAAAGCGGTTTTTTTATTGAGTTTTCTTTTCTTGAATGTTTTTTTCATTAAAGAATTTCACCGTTTTCAATAGCGGTAATCTGGTCAACTCTGCGCTGATGCCTGCCACCTTCAAACTCGGTATTTATAAACACATCAACAAGTTCACACGCAAGCCCCGCACCGATAACACGTGCACCCATACAAAGCACGTTTGCATCATTGTGAAGACGTGTGAATTTTGCACTGAAATAGTCCGAACAGCAAGCGGCACGTATGCCTTTAACCTTGTTTGCGGCCATGGAAATGCCGATACCCGTTCCGCAACAAAGAATCGCTTTATCCGCTTCGCCGCCGACAACTTTAAGGCAAGCTTTTTGCGCGAAAACGGCGTAATCAACCGATGCGGCGGAATCGGTACCGCAATCGATGTATTCGACACCTTTTTCATCAAGATAAGACTTGATTTCTTCTTTAAGCGGGAATCCCGCATGGTCAGATGCTAAAACTAACATAAAAAACAACCTTTCGTTATTTATTTTTCTTTTTTAATTCCCTTTCGGCTTGAGAAAGACGTAAATAGTTCGGCAAAATACTTTCAGCCGATTCGCCCTCAAAACCGTTTTCGATTTTTTTCCCTGCAATCAAAGTTACATTTGCCGCAGACTGATACCTCACGGAAAGCGGTGCTTTAAAGACGTTTTTAAGAACATCTTTTAACTTTTTATACGAAACATCGGTGCCGTCGCCTATAAGGACAATCGGTTGCTCGACGTTTTTCAGTCGCTCTCCCAACTCGTCAAGAGTGAGTGCTTCGTCGTCGGTAATGCGTTCAAAACCATCTGTGCAGTTGAATTGAGCGGTATAAACTTGGTTACATCGTGCATCCATAACCGAAACGGCATAACAGCCGGAATTTTCAAGCGGTTTTGCAATTGTTTCGAGTGTTGAAACGGTTATGCACTTTTTGTTAAGCGGTTGTGCCAAACCTTTAACCGCCGCCACACCGATACGCACTCCCGTAAAAGAGCCGGGCCCGTTTGAAACGGCAAAAACATCAATATCGGCAATGTTAACGCCTGCGGTCGCAAGGGCACTTTCAATCATCGGCAAAAGCGTTTGGCTGTGCGTTAAGCCCGTGTTTGAAAAATTAAGCGAAAGAATTTTTCCGTCGCAATAAACAGCAGCGCTCGCCGCGGTTGCGGTACTGTCAACGCCAAGAATCTTCATATAAACTGTCACCACTCATTCTTAAAATACGGCTGTCATCTGTTTCGCCACGCAAAAATTCGATACGGATAACCTTTTCTTCCGGCAATGCGTTTTCGATGTTTTCGCTCCATTCGACGGCAAGAACGCTGTTGCCGTCAAGATAATCGTAAAACCCCGTGGAACACAAATCTTCGAACGTGGTTATTCTGTACATATCGAAATGATAAAGAACTTTATCCCCTCGGTATTCGTGAACGAGGGAAAAGGTCGGGCTGGAAACATCCGCACTCAAGCCCATTCCCCTTGCCAAACCGGATGTAAAACGTGTTTTTCCCATACCCAAACCGCCGAAGAACGCAACCGTTTCCCCGCCGAGGAGAACTTTGCCCAACCGTTCGCCGAATTGCTCGGTCTGTTGGGGTGAATTTGAAATAACTTCTATCATAAATACCTCAAAAAAGCAAAAGACTTGAAATAAAATTTCAATATATGTATAATAACAATAATGAAAGTTAAAATCAAGGGGGCAACGACTTGAAAAAAATTTTTTCATACACAAAACGGTTTATTTCCGAAACCGATAAATTATTATTCATCTTAATAATGGCCGCTTCCGTGTTCGGTGTTTTAATGGTTTACAGTGCAACACGGTGGAATTTGGAAGACGGCGACTTTATATCCCGTGATGCAACCGTTATGATTATCGCAGCGGCTGTAGGACTTGTTTTTACGCTTGTTATTTCCGCAATAGACTACGAACTGATAATGAAACTGTGGCCGATAATCGGCGGTATCTGTTTTGTGTTGATGCTGATAACACTTGTGTTCGGTGCCGCCCCCGAATCACGCCCCGATGCAAAATGTTGGCTGAAATTCGGCTCGATTTATTTTCAAACATCGGAACTCGTCAAGGTCGGTTATGTCATTACATACTCAATGCACCTTGAACTGTGCCGTGACACAATAAACAAACCGCTTTCGGTTATTCTTTTGGGTATACACGCACTCATCCCCGTCGTTCTTGTTGTTTTAACGGGTGATATGGGTTCGGCTCTTGTTTTTATTCTTATGACAATCGCCATGCTTTTCTTTGCGGGGCTTCATATCGGTTTTTTCGTTTGCGGAGGCATTTTGGCTGTTGCCGCTTCGCCCTTGATTTGGATGTACGTTTTCGGTGATTATCAAAAAAACAGGTTCTTGGCACTTATAAGGCCGGAGGACTTCCCCGCTGAAAGTTTTCAGCAGTTAAAAGGCTTAAACGCTTTGGGCTCAGGCGGTTTTTTCGGTCAAGGTTTATTTAAAGGAACATACACGCAAAGCGGTATAGTGCCGGAAAGCGAAAACGATTTTATTTTCACCGCAATCGGCGAAGAAACAGGTTTTTTCGGATGTTTGATTTCGTTGGGTCTTTTGTTTTTGATATGTTTTGAAATGATAAAAATAGGCAAAAAAGCCCGTGACTTTTCAGCTCAACTCGCCTGCTACGGAATAGCCTCGATGATTGCTTCGCAGGTTGTCATAAACATCGGTATGTGCCTTATGGTGCTTCCCGTTATCGGTATCACACTCCCCTTTTTCAGTGCCGGCGGAACAAGTACCCTGTGCCTTTACATCGGTATAGGCCTTGTTTTCAGCATATACCGTTACAACCGCTCACGTGAAGCGGTCAATTTCAGGCTGAGCAGAATTGCCTCGCCTTTTTCGGAAATATAAAGACAACAATCCATCACAAAAAATCACCTTTGAGAACGAATCTTAAAGGTGATTTTTTTACATTATAGTTTTTTCAGATTTGCCATTTTAGCCATAATCTTTTTCGTGCCGTAATCGTCAAATGCGATTTCAAGAATCATATCGCCTCCGACGGAATTTGCATTGATGATAAACCCTTTGCCGAATGTTTTGTGTTCGACGGTATCACCCGCTTTAAAGTCAAGTTTTGCGGATTGCGTTTTCACGGAAGAAGAACCGTTACTGAAACCGCCTCTTGAAAAGCCGTGCGACGAATTTCCGGAATTTTTCGCACTCGAAACACCGCTATTATAACCGCCGGACTGCTGTTTTCCCGAAAAGCCCGTGAACGAAGACGAATACCCGCCCGAAAGCATACTTTGTGCCGGCGCATTCAAATCGGACTCGGTAAGATCATCGGGAATTTCGGAAATAAACCGTGACGGCCTTGTAATCGAAGTATTGCCGTAAATCATTCTTGTGCGAGCGTTTGTGATATAAAGTTTTTCTTTCGCTCTTGTTATACCGACATAGCAAAGACGTCTTTCCTCCTCTATTTCGGAGGGGTCATACATTACTTGATTTCCCGGGAAAAGACCTTCTTCCATTCCAACAATAAAAACGACGGGGAATTCAAGACCTTTTGCGGAATGCAAAGTCATCATAACACTTGAATCGGCATCGGCGTTGTAATTGTCGATATCTGTCATCAAGGCGACTTCTTCAAGGAATCCCGAAAGCGTACCGCCCTCATTTTCCTCGGTGTACCTCAAAAGGTTGGCAAGAAGTTCCATAACGTTCGCTTTTCGCTCGTCAGCCGTCTCTTTATCGGTTTCAAGATATCGCATATAACCCGTCTCGGTTATAACATCATCAAAGAAATCCTGCAATTCTTTTTCTTCAAGCGAACGTGCGAGTTTGTTGATTAAATTTGCAAATTCATTAAGTTTTGCCGAACTTCTCGAAATCATGGGATAATCGGAGGCGTGTGAAATTACCTCAAAAAAAGTCAGACCCAAACCGTCGGCGATTGAAGCGACGTTGTTGACGGTTGTTTCACCGATTCCCCGTTTCGGCTCGTTTATGATTCTACGCAAACGAACCGAATCCGACGGGTTCGCAATTACCGACAGATACGCCAAAACATCTTTAACTTCTTTTCGGTCATAGAATTTATGACCGCCGAAAATTTTATAAGGAACGGCATTATACACCAAAGCACGTTCGATACTGCTTGATTGGGCGTTTGTTCTGTATAAAACGGCAAAATCGGAAAGTTTTCTGCCGGAGGCTACGCCGTTGAGAATTTCATCGGCAACATAACGACCTTCGTCACGCTCGTCGGTAAGAAGTTTTACGGTAATTTTGTCACCGCCTTCTTTCTCTGTCCACAAAGTTTTGCCTTTTCTTGCGCTGTTGTTTTTTATAACGGAGTTTGCCGCATCCAAAATGACCGATGTTGAGCGGTAGTTTTGTTCAAGCCTTATGACATCGGTATCTTCATACTGATTTTCAAAGGAAAGAATGTTTTCAATCGTCGCACCGCGGAATTTATAAATACTTTGATCATCGTCACCGACAACGCAAATGTTACGGTATCCGCCCGCAAGCAGCGAAGTCAAAACGTACTGTGCGTGGTTTGTGTCCTGATACTCATCGACCATAACATAACGGAACTTGCGTTGGTAATATTCAAGCACATCGGGATTATTTTTCAAAAGTTTGACGGTATTTACGATTATATCGTCAAAATCCATGGCATCCGCTTTTTTGAGCATTTCCTCATACTTCGAAAACGCCTCTCCGATAAGTTTTTTGTTCATATCGTAGCCTGCGGAAGCGGTATAATCGTCGGGGGTCATAAGCGAATCTTTAGCCTTGCCGATTTCCGAAAGTACATATTTCACGGGGAGCCTTTTTTCGTCGATGTCAAGAACCCTCAAAACTTCTTTCATAACACGTTTTGAGTCGTCGCTGTCGTAAATGGTGAAATGCTTTGAAAAGCCGATTCTGTCGGAATCACGGCGTAAAATACGCACACAGCACGAGTGAAATGTGCTTGCCCAAACGTCGTTGCCTTTTTCACCCAACATCGCTTCAAGCCTATCCTTCAGTTCGTTGGCTGCTTTGTTTGTGAAAGTGATTGCCAAAATCTGCCACGGTGCGGGAGCATCCACGCTCAAAAGTCGCTGTGTTTCAAGCGGAATTTCGGCACCGTTTTTTAAGTGATTTTCGAGTGCCTCGCAATCGGATTCCGTCGGAACTCTGTATGTAAAATCGGAGTTATACGCATTGCCGTATTTTATAAGGTAGGCAATTCTGTTTACAAGCACCGTCGTTTTGCCGGAACCCGCACCCGCAAGGATAAGAACGGCGCCGTTTACATTCAAAACGGCACGTTTTTGCATATCGTTCATCCTTGAAAAATCTTTTTCGATAAGTTTTTTTCTTAATTGAATAAATTCCATAAAAACATCCTTAGGTTTGCTGATTGTTGTTTGCTAACTGTTGTTTATTAAAACTCTTTCCGCTTCGCATAAAGTCTTTTCAACCGACTTCACAAGTTGCGAAAACATACAGCAAAGCGAATAATTAAAAAGCGGTTGATCCGCACTTTGAACCGAAACTTTAACTTCGTTTATTATAAGTTTTTTCAGTCTGTCGCACACCGCACAATCTTCTCGAATAAGACGTGCCGTTCTGCCCGCCGATTTTAAATCGCTCAAAACATCAAACACGGCGGTCTGCTTAACAAACAAATCGCCGATTTGCCCCGAAAACGAAAAAGAATCTTTATCGGCAAGAAGGAAAAAAACGAACAGTTCGGTAATCTGCCGTAATTCTTCGTTAAGGCAAAACGACAATTTATAGATATCGTTGCGTTCGATAGGCGCAACAAACTCATTTATGAGGTTTTCGGACAACTCCGTTTTAAGCCCCGAAAAGACGATGATTTCTTTTTTAAAATCGGATTTCCCAACAGCCTTTGAAAAAGAATCACCGACGCAGGCGGACATTTCTTTTAACGTCTTGAAGTAATCGTAAGATTTTTTCAAGCGCACCTCTTATTATTTGTTATAAAGCGACCCGCCTTTTGAATCTATCGCAACAATAAGCGGGAAGTTTTTAATAGTCAAAGATTTTACGGATTCGCACCCCAAATCTTCAAAAGCAATGACTTCGCATTTTTCAATGCATTCGGAATAAAGCGCACCGGCACCGCCGACCGCCGCAAAATAAACAGCGCCGTATTTTTTCATGGCATCCGTAACCTCGGCACTTCTGTTGCCTTTGCCGATCATCGCCTTTTGACCTTTTGAAATCAAAAGAGGCGAAAAAACATCCATTCTTGAAGATGTTGTGGGGCCTATACTCCCGATAACGAGGTTATTTTTTGCGGGTGTCGGGCCGGCGTAATACACAACGGAATTTTCAATATCAAACGGAAGTTCGCCACCCTCACCGATAACGGCAACGATTCTTTTGTGTGCGGCGTCACGTGCCGTGAAGATATTGCCGGAAAGATAAACTCTGTCGCCGGCGTTTAATTTCGTCACCCATTCATTTATATTTTCGGTGTTCAAATAATATTCACTCATGATTCTTCGGTATCACCGCCGTCTTTCGAAAAATCGTATTCGACTTCTTCGGTTTGAGAATCGGATATCATACCCGTTTCGGAAATAAGAAGTTGGGCGGTTTTGCTCATATCACCCGTAAGTGCTTTTATTCGCAACTCGACTTCTTCAACGGATTTTGTAAAACTGCGTGCTATTTCGCCTATTCCGGCGGAAAGGTCGTCGATTTTAACGGCGGTGTCGCCTATTGCGGAATACACCGATCTCGTCACATTGTTTGCTCTTTCACGGGCCGCTTCAACCAATTCTTCGGAATGAACACGGGCATCGAGCATTGCCGCACCGACTTGGCGTTCCAAATCTTTTTTCTTTTCGCATTCGTTTTTAAGTCGCTGAACTTCGGATCGTAAAAATTCAAGTTCTTTTTGCGTTTCGGCATCAATAGTGTTATTTTGAGCATCGGTTTCGAGAGTTGCAATTTTCCCGTCTTTTTCGGACATTTGTTGCAAAAGGCTTTCGATTTCCGAGTCTTTCGCCTCGATTTGCGATATCAACTCGGTATTGAACGAAGCGATTTCGATGATTTCGCTTTTGATATCACCTATTTCCTCGATTTCGGCTTTGTATTCGGCAAGTTCCGTTTTTAACTTGTTGAGTTTTTCGGAAAATTCGGCAACTCTTCTTTCGAGTTCGCTTTTTTCATTGAGAGTTTCGTTAACGAAATCCATAACTTCACGTTTATCGAACCCCCCGAATGCTTTAGTTTTAAAAACCACATCGTTTGTCATCGGTGAAACCTCCGTTTTGTAAATCAATGTTACACACATCATTATACATTCAAGTATTATAACAGATGAAAATATATAAAACAACAAAAATATTTTAATTTCTATTTATTTTTTCGGCGGAATAATGTATAATTATGTGGAATAACATCGAAAGGTTGTGTCAAAATGAAAAAATCGGCAAAAGTTTTGTTGGGTACCGCCTGTGCTTTCACCGGTATCGGCGTTGCTATGAACACCTGTGTCCTCACCAGAATTTCATTGAAGTTCAAGGAAGTAAAACGTGTTATTGACGAAAAAAAGAACCCCGTCGTTCCCGACCCCGCTGTTACGCTTCTCGAAGCGGAGGGTGATGCTTGGTTGGATTCGCAAAACTATGATCACATAGTTATAAAAAACAGAAAAAACAAGCCTTTGCACGGTTATGTCGTTAAAGCGGAAAACCCCACCGACAAATGGGTAATCTGCGTTCACGGTTACACAAGCGAGCCGAGAAGAATGGGAAGTTACGCTTTGCACTACCGTAAAAAAGGTTATAACATTCTTATGCCCGCCTTAAGAGGTCACGATATCAGCGAACAGCAACACATCACGATGGGTTGGCTCGACCGACTCGATATAGTTGATTGGATAGGTTATCTCACCGAAATTTACGGCGATATTCAAATTGTTCTGCACGGTGTTTCGATGGGTGCGGCAACCGTTATGATGACTACCGGCGAAGATTTGCCCGACAATGTCAAATGCTGTGTTGCCGACTGCGGATATTCTTCTGTTTGGGATGAATTTAAAAACGAACTCAAGCAAACATATCACCTTCACGCAATGCCCGTTCTGTTCCCCGCCTCGGTTGTGAGTAAAGTTTGCCACGGTTTCGGCTTTATGGAGGCATCGAGCATAAATCAACTTAAAAAATCGAAAACTCCCACTCTTTTCATACACGGCGAAAAAGACTTGTTCGTGCCTTACCGAATGATGGATCTTAACTACAATGCCGCCGCCTGCGAAAAGGAAAAACTTTCAATTCCCGATGCGGAGCATGCAAATTCACACCTTGTTCACCCCGAACTTTATTGGAGCAAGACTTTTGAATTTGTCGACAAATACATAGACGATACGATCAACCTACGATAATTTTTTCGTGAGTTTGGCGTCATCGTCGGCTTCGTTGCTATCCGTTCGCAGTACGACAGTATTACTCAGTCGGGTGCATGAGCGTTACAGATGCATCAAAACCCGATTTGTTTTGGATAAACAAACGCATCCACTACGTTAAAATACTCACAAATCCGAAAGGATTTGTTCCGTTTTTGCCATGTATCCGCATTCGTTTCTCTCAAAACAAATTCTTCGACCGAAAGCGAAGATAAAATGTCTGTAAGTCCTGATATTTCGCCTTTTGTAAAGTGATTCGATACAAAAAAGATTACCTGATTCGCTTTCGGAATCATTGTAGTCCGATTGCATCGTCTAGTCGAACGCTAAACTGAAACCGATATAAAAACGCTCTGAATATTCAGGGCGTTTTTTCATAATATAAATATCGGATTGCACTGTTTCAAAAAAATGTTAACAGTTCTCATTTTATATGTTAACAAAAATATAATATTTTAAAAATTGCTTGAATTTAATCGTAGTTTGTTGTATTATAACTACGATTACATAATCGGTAATTTTTGGATAATTTTTTTTACAGGAGGTAATGTTATGTCAGCATTAACAACCAACAAAAGCGTACTTTCCTGGATCGACGAAAAAGTTGAGCTTGTAAAGCCCGACAAAATCGTTTGGATTGACGGTTCAAAAGAACAAATCGAGGAACTCAGAGCAACCGCCTGCTCGACAGGTGAACTGATAAAACTCAATCAGGAACTTCTTCCCGATTGCTACCTGCACAGAACAGCGGTCAACGACGTTGCCCGTGTTGAGGGCAGAACATTCATTTGCGCACCCTCTAAAGAAGAAGCAGGCCCCACAAACAACTGGATGGATCCCGACGAAGCATACACCATGCTTTATGACATCGCCCGTGACAGTTACAAGGGCAGAACAATGTATGTTATCCCCTATTCAATGGGCCCCGTAGGTTCACCTTTCGCAAAAGTGGGTATCGAACTTACCGACTCTATTTACGTTGTTCTCAATATGGCTATTATGACAAGAGTCGGCAAAGATGTTTTGGATGTTCTCGGTGACAGCAACGATTGGGTTCGCGGTCTTCATTGCCGTTGCGATATCGACGAAGAAAAAAGATATATTTGCCAATTCCCGCAGGATAACACAATTATCTCGGTCAACTCCGGCTACGGCGGAAACGTTCTTCTCGGTAAAAAATGTTTTGCTCTCAGAATTGCTTCTTACCAAGGTTGGAAAGAAGGTTGGCAAGCAGAACACATGCTTATTTTGGGTATCGAAAATCCGAAGGGCGAAGTCAAATACATCTGTGCGGCATTCCCCTCCGCTTGCGGTAAAACAAACCTCGCTATGCTTATCCCCCCCGAAATTTACAGGAACAAGGGTTACAAAGTATGGTGCGTAGGTGACGATATTTCGTGGATTCGCAAAGGCGCCGACGGAAGACTTTACGCAATCAACCCCGAAAACGGTTTCTTCGGCGTTGCACCCGGCACTAACGAAAAATCCAACCCCAACGCTCTTGCCACAACTAAAAAAGGCACTATTTTCACAAACGTCGCTCACAACTTAGATACAAACACGGTTTGGTGGGAAGGTCTTGACAAAAACCCGCCCTCAAATGCCGTTGAATGGAAAGGCAACCCCTGGAACGGTCAGGAAAGCGACGAAAAAGGCGCACATCCCAACAGCCGTTTCACAGCACCCGCAGTCAACTGCCCGTGCCTCAGCCCCGAATTTGAAAATCCGAACGGTGTTCCGATTTCCGCTATCGTATTCGGTGGCAGACGTGCGAAACTCGCTCCCCTTGTTTATCAGTCACGTGATTGGAATCACGGTGTGTTTGTCGGCTCTATTATGGCATCCGAAACAACAGCAGCGGCATCCGGCGCTGTCGGTGTTGTTCGCCGTGACCCCATGGCTATGCTTCCGTTCTGCGGATACAATATGGCTGATTATTGGCAACATTGGATTGATATCGGCGCAACTCTCGATCCCGATAAAGCACCCAAGATATTCAACGTCAACTGGTTCCGCAAAGACGATGACGGCAACTTTATGTGGCCCGGATTCGGCGATAACCTTCGTGTTCTTGAATGGATTATTGACCGTTGCGAAGGCAAAGTCGATGCAAAATCAACCGAAATCGGTTACATCCCCTATGCGGAAGATATCAATATAGAAGGTCTTGAAGGCGAAGTTTCACTTGACTCGCTCAAGAGCATTTTGGAAGTTGAAAAAGAACTTTGGCAGGAAGATGCAAAAGGCATTGAAGAATTTTATTCAAAATTCGGCGACAAACTTCCCCCTGTTCTTAAAGAAGAACTCGAAACGCTCAAAAAGAACGTACAGTAAAAAATGCGGGGATGTTAAAAGCGTAAACTTTTTTCATCCCCACGGTATAAAAAATATATTTCAGAAAGAAGCAGTTTTTTATGTCTAAGTTAACGCGAGATAATAAAGACGGTATTTATTCACTTATGCTCACTCCTTTTTTTGAGGACAGAAGCGTAGACTACACTACATACGAAAAATATGCCGATTGGCAGGTTGAACAAGGTGTTGACCACCTTTTCGCCGTTTGCGGAAGTTCCGAAATGCGTGAACTCTCGCTTGAAGAACGTCTTAAACTTGCCGAACTCACAGTTAAACACAAAGGCAATACAACAGTTGTCGCAACAGCGAACATTGAACCCACCAAGGAAGAAAATCTTGAAGAAATCAAAAAGATGGAACAGACCGGTGTTGACGGAATCGTTCTTACAACAAAAGGTATGGGCGACGATGACGACAAAATCGTTTCATACATCCGTGAACTTGCTTCAAGCACAACTCTCCCCGTTTACCTTTACGAATTCCCCGGAATGAAACCGCACATAATCAGCGGTAAAGCATACGGCGAACTTACAAAAGACGGCCTCATTTGGGGTATTAAAGACACCACTTGCACACTTGAGGGTATTCAGTCAAAAATCGACAATAAAGGCGATTCTACCGTAATACAGGCAAATATGCCCTATCTTTGGGATGCTTACGTTGCCGGTGCCCGTGGTGTTATGGCTACACCGACATCGTGCGGCGGTGCTTTCTTCCAGCGTTTCCACGAAGCGTTTGTCAGCGGTGATATGGCTCTTGCGGAACAGCGTTACAATGAAATCATACTTCTTGACAACGCAATAGACAACGGCTTCTGTGCCAGCGCAAAGGAACTTATAAGACTTCAGGGTATTGATACTTTCAATTGGTACACAAGAGGTTCTCATAACCTTGACGGTGCAAGACTGCGCTCACTTAAATCGTTCCACGATTGGTGTGTTGCGAACGGTCTTATGAAATAACGGGCTGTAAAAAAGCGCAGACCACATAAAACAGTCAGCATAATACGAAAGGGGTTTTACGGGTGACAACACACCTGTAGAACCCCTCAACTAATTTAAAAAAGCAACAAATACAGAAAAATAATGTTTTATGCTACAAACAAAACTCGCCACTCGGCAAAAGGTGACGGAAACCTAACACAACACGGTTTTAAAAAACTGTTTTCCGCAATTACGTCGTCAAAAAGCCTCGCAACACGGCAGTATTACGAAACTTTTTTCCTATCCCCTCACAAACGGGGCTTTTCGGCTCGTTTTTCATTATTCTGTTAAAACTCTTATGAATATTATCTTGCAAAACCCGAAAATTATATTCCTTGATTCTATCGCACGTGTATGTTATACTTGCATTGTTATGGAGGATTGAGTTGTATGATTGATATAAAGGGTCATATTCTTGCCGAATTCGGCGGTTTTTTGGGTAAGTGCGAACACATCAAACTCAACATATATTCTCGCCGTGCCGTAAAGATGCAGGAAACTTGCATCAAAAGATTGATGCGAAAAAACAAATCCACGGTTTACGGCAAAATGCATAATTTTAAAGATGTTAAATCGATTGAAGATTATCAGCGAATTGTCCCTCTTTCTACATATGCCGATTATGACGAATATGTATGGAGAATGGCAAACGGCGAAAAAGGGCTTATCACAAATATGTTTGTACGCCGTTTTACCGAGTCCTCCGGCAGCACGGGTAAACAGAAACTCGTTCCGCTTTCATATTGGGCGGAATGGGTTTGTCAATGTTTCGGATTCAGCGCACCCGTCGGCTGTGCGGTTAAATGGTTTAAAAAACAAGGCAGACGTCTGCCGCCTCAAAAAGGACTTTTGACAGCCGAAACAGGTTGCCGAAAAGTTAAAGGCGGTACGATCAGTTGCCTTTCGTCGATTCCTCTGCTCAATTTAAGACCGCTTGTTCCGTTTTTCACAACCTCCCCGAAAGAAGTGCTTTTTCCCGATCCAAACAGCGATATGGACATGCACTATTTAAAACTCCGTTTTGCGCTGATAAACAAAAAAACGAGTTACCTCGGCACGGTTTTCATCACAACACTCGAATCTATGTTTTTTTATATGGAAGAAAACTGGGAAATGCTTTGTGATGACATTGAAAAAGGTATTATAAACGACCGCATTAAAATGCCCGAAGAACTGAGAAAAAAATACAACAGAAAGTTAAAACCGATGCCCAAACGTGCCGAAGAACTGCGTACCGAATTCAAAAAAGGGTTTGACTGCTCACCGATTATTCCGAGAATTTGGCCTAAAGTCGAATGGATGTACGGAATGGGCACGGGTGCGCTCTCGTTTTACGCACAAAAACTTCGCCGTTACATTGGCGAAGATATGCCGATTCACTATTTGGGTTACACCGCAACCGAAGCGTTTATGGCGGTGCCGATTGAACTCAACTCGTTCGAATATGTTTTGCTTCCGCAAAACGGTTTTTATGAGTTTCGACCTATCGACAGCGACAGTTACGACAATCTTCTTACAATAAAAGACCTTGAAGTCGGCAAAGAATACGAAATCATACTTACGAATATGAGCGGTTTTTACCGTTACCGCATTCAAGACGTTATAAAAGTTACGGGATTTTACAATAAATCGCCGAAAATCACATTTTGTTACCGACTTAACCAAATTGCCAACATAAGCGGTGAAAAAGTCAGTGCGCTTGCCTTTGATGAAATCGTTGCCGACCTTTCGGAACAGATGCGGGATTTATACAGAGGATACAGCATTTATCCCGACCGCACCACATCCCCCGGTCATTACGTGTTGTTGCTTGAAACGGCGGAGCCCGTAAGCGACGAAAAAAAAGCGGAATATAATGTCGCTTTTGAAAAAATGCTTTGTAAAGGCAACGTAAGTGTTGAACCGCTCATAAAAAGCGGTGCTTTGGGTCATTGCGAAGTTAAGTTTTTAAAACACGGCACACACGACGAATACCGTGCCCTTTTAAAATCAAGAGGTGCGAATTTGAATCAGGTGAAACCCGTTAAAGTGATTGACACCGACGAAAAGAAAGAATTTTTCTTTTCGCATATTACTGAATGATAAGGTGAGTTTATGTCCGCTCGATTTGACCGTGAAAAAGAAACGTCTTCTTTAAGAAGAAAAGGGTTGACCGATGAAAAGGTAATCAATGACCTTGCAGAACACAAAAGGCGTAATCCCGACCTTTTAAAAACACGTATTCCCTGCGAAATGTTTGATAAAGTTAATCTTATGTGCCGAAGTTATATGGACAGAATGGCTCGTTTTGAGGTCGATTACGATTTTGAGGTTGACGAAAACGCATTTAAAAATGTTGCTGTTTGCTGTCTTGAGTGTGTGCCGATTTTACATTCACGTGTTGTGAAAAGTCCGATTACACCGTATTGGAAAGTATGCGATTACAACATAAACGATATGGTATTCTCGGAACGTGTCGACGATTTGGAAAAAGCGAAAAATGATTTTTTCAAGCGTGAAATTCCGCTTTCGCACAACGTTCAAATGAATATCGGCGTTTTTTACCACGAAAACAAAACACACATCTGTTTTATTTGGAACCATATGTGTTTTGACGGTGGCGGTTACAAATCTTTTTGGACTGACTTTTGCAAAAATTACACGAACTATGTATTAAACGGCACCTCCCCCATCGACTTTTCAAGCGGTTCGAGGAAATATACGGAAGTATACAAAGATTTTGACAAATCGAAGAAAAGAAGATCGAAAACGCAATTTGCCAACATCTCGCCACGTGTGAAACACGCAATGCCGTTTAAAAACAACGAAAAAACAGATAACATCATTCTCGTTTCCGAAGAAATCGACAGCGACCGATTTTCAAGTGCCGTTAAATACGCAAAATCGGTCGGTGCAACGGTCAACGATATATTGCTTGCTTCATATATCGATGCTCTCGGCAAAATTTCGGGCATAGCAGAAAACGAAAGCATAAGCGTATCGTGTGCCACCGATTTAAGAAGATACATAAAAGACCCTTCTTCGCTCGGTTACACCAATCACGTATCGTTCATTCATTGTTCCCTCGACGAAAAAGGATGTAACGTTAAAGAAACACTCAAAAAAGTTTCTTCGAAAACAAAAGAATTAAAGCAGGATGAGTTTATGGGGCTTCACGGACTCCCTCTGCTCAACATTGCGTACAAAACAATGATTTATCTTCAAGCGGAAGCGGTTGTTAAACTGTTTTACAAAAACCCGACGCTTTCCGTGAGCAACGTCGGTGCGATTGATACAAAGGCTTTTTCATTGGCACATAATCCGCCGTTTTCGGCACTTGTCGCGGGGGCTGCGAAAAACAAACCGTGTGCGGTGATGACGGCACTCAGTATAAACGGAGTTTTGAAAGTTTCAATGTGCTTACACGGAACCGATGAAGATGAAGCGCTTTTGAAAGAATTTTTCGGCGAATTCAAAAAATCGGTTGAATCGTTATAAACAAAAAATATCAATACAATCAACGGGGCTTACAGGTGAATGCCTGTAAGCCCCGTGTTTCATCTTGTTTTATTCGGTCTGCATTTTCGGTTCATCCAACGGAAGCCTTACTACAACTTTAAACAAGTCACCGTCTATTGTAATATCAAGCACTCCGTCTTGAATTGTGCAAAGGTCTTTTGCAATGGAAAGCCCCAAACCGTTGCCCTCACGTGTTCGTGACTCATCACCGCGAACGAATCTTTCCGTGAGTTCGCTTGCGCTGATATTAAGCGAGTCTTTTGAAATGTTTTTGAGTTCAAAACAACCGTAGCCGTTTTCAGCGAAAACGGAGGCATAAATTCTTGTTCCGGGTGCCGAATATTTTTTTGCGTTGTTAAGAAGATTCGACAAAACCCTGTATGTTTTCGTTCCGTCGGCAAAAACAGTTGGCGGTGTTTCCGGTTCGCTCGACTTGAGTTCGTTGCCGTTCTTTTCGAATTCCGGTGTAAACTCACCAAGTGCCTGCACGGCAAGTTCGGACAGGTTCAGTTTTGTTTTGTTTAGAACAACATTACCCGTTGAAACTTTTGAAGCCTCTATCAAATCCTCGATAAGGCGTTTTAGTTTATCCGACTGTTGATTTATAACGGATATGTATTTCTTGGCATCTTCGTCTTCGATATTGCATTTAGTGAGCAAATCAGAATATGAAATCAACGATGTAAGCGGTGTTTTCAAATCGTGAGAAACGTTTGTTATAAGTTGCGTTTTCATTTGCTCTTTTTTAACCGCATCCGTAATTGCTTCGTTCAGCCTGTCGTTGTTATTACTGATATTATCGGCGAGAATTTTAATCGGTTCGGAAACTTTTTTGTTTTCGAAGTCTATGTTCTCCCCTTTTGAAGAAGCATCTATGACGGCATCGAGTTGATTTATAAAAGTTGAAAACTCGTATATTGCAAAAACATTGAAAACCAAATCCCAAATAAACAGAATTATGCCAATCGGTATGCATCCGGTGTAAATAAACAGTACGGTGAGCGTCAGCAGTATAAGGTTGAACAGCAAATAAACAGCAAAACAAATCAGCGTTCTTTTACGCATTTTTTTCGGTTTATAGCACAATTCACATTTGATTTTGGAAAAAAGTTTTGAAAACGCCTTAAATATATACACAACCGTTATGTTTTTGAAAAACGATTTATCGGATTTCGCTATGCGAACGACAGACGACAGCCACTCCGTTAAAAGCATTCCGACGACGGCAACAACGACCGTTAATACAGCCAAAACCGTTTTCGACTTATAAAACACATCGTAGAAACTTTCGGACGCAAACACCAAACCGCAGATAACGGAAATTGAAATGAGTCCGAATGTAACGATAAAATGAATATCGTTGGGAATTTTATCTATCGGTGCGATCTCGACTTTGTCGGTACCGGACTTGTGACCGCAAAGTCTGAGCCAAATCACCGTCATAATAATGCACAGCAACAGAGCGACTGCAAAACAAATCAAAGTTACATTGAAATCGGCGGAATATAAAGCGTTGTACGTTTTATATAAATTGCCGTAGACATCGTCACCTTTAAAATTTTCATCCAAATATACACAAAGTTTTTTGCACGGCATTTTTTCCGAAATCAAAACACCTTCGAAACCGACCGTTTTCACTTCTTTTCCGTTACAAAGAATGTAATTGTTTCGAGTGCTTAAATCTTTGGGAATCGAAGAAATATTCGAATAAACATCGCCGTCGAAATTTTCGATGTAATACTTGAAATTCACAAGTTTTTCAAGTTGTCTGAGTGCTTCATCCGATGTTGTAAATCCGGAGATTGTTTCCGCTGCATATCCCTCATACTCGGTTTCGACAAAACTTTGAACGTCTTTCGTTGTGTAAGGTATATCAAAAGCATAGGAATAGGAATGTTCGTCGGCGTTTTCTTTGACAGTCACCGTATATTCGTACGTTCCGTAACCATCGAAGGCATTGGAACGAACCAAGTATTCATACTTGAGGAAATCGGTTCCCTTGGCGGTGGAAAGTGCCGCTTGAGCTTCTTTGATCGCCTTGTCTTCGGGAATATACACCGTGCTTTCGTAAACACCACCGTTTTCGTCGACTTCATTAACTACATCGTTTTCGGGATAATAACCGCCTTGATAATCGTTGACGGCAAATTCAAGTTCCGATTTTATAATTTCCGACTTATCACTGTAAAACTTGTTGACGATATCTTTAACAATTTCGTCTTTTTGGTTTGCGAATGCGGTTTTATACACAAGAGTGCTTTGTGTGCCGGTGAGAAAAGCGTTATCGACATCACGCTGAAGCCTGTAAGTTATCGGCTCCGTTTTTAAAAATGCGGATTCTTTCTTATCAAATAAATTTTCGACTCCGAAAAAATACACACCGACAACAACTTTGAGTGCGATCAAAAATGTTAAACAGAACATCAGTATTGCCATCAACCAGCAAATTAACTTTGTGAAAAAAGAATACTTAATTTTTTTCGATTTTGTATCCAAGACCCCACACCACCTTTAAATATTTCGGTTCTTTCGGATTGATTTCAATTTTTTCACGGATGTTTCTTATATGTACCGTAACTGTTTTTTCGGTATGAAAAGCAGGTTCGTTCCATACCGCCTCGTATATTTGTGTACTTGAAAGGACTTTGCCCATATTTGTCATAAGGTACTCTAAAATGTTATATTCCATTGCGGTAAGTTTTGCGGGGTCACCGTCAACCGTAACTTCTTTTGTTTCGGTATCAAGAGCAAGACCGCCCGTAACAAGTGTTTTGTCACTCTTTTTAATACTGCCGAGAGAAACATAACGCCTTATTTGAGAACGCACCCTCGCAATCAGTTCCAACGGATTGAAAGGTTTTGTTACATAATCGTCACCGCCGAAACCGAGACCGGTGATTTTGTCGGTATCTTCGCTTTTTGCCGAAAGAAAAATTATCGGGATGTTGTATTTCTCACGGATTTTAAGCGTAGCCCTCAAACCGTCAAGGCGTGGCATCATAATATCAATTACGATACAGTGAAGTTCGTTATTCGCAACGATGTCCAGCGCTTCAACACCGTCGACGGCTGTAAGAACTTCATAACCTTCGTTCTCAAGATAAATTTTGATTGATTCGAGAATTGCAATGTCATCATCGCAAACAAGTACACGGTACATTTTTAACCTCCGTTTTTAAATTGATTACCGATGGTTGTATAATATCATAAAAACAACCGAATATTTCAAGGAAAAAGTAAAGATAAAGTAAAGACGTAATTATTTTAATATATTCGATATACGATTGCAACCGAAGAATATGTTTAATGATAAAAAAATACAAGAAATAAAAAAGCACAAAGCGGTTGTAAACGCTCTTGGTTTACTTTCCGCTTTGTGCCGAATCCATTAAATATCAGTTGCTTATTTCGCTGTGAAGTTCCTGAAGTGATTTCACATCCGACGTTGCACCGGTTTTTATTTTATGTATACCGTCGGCGGTTGCGAGTGCCGCCGCCATTGTTGTTATATACGGAATGCCGGCTTTAATCGCCGCTTTTCTAAGATAACTGTCGTCGGTTTTACTGTCCTTGCCGACAGGCGAATTAACAATCAAATCGACTCCGTTATTAGTGATAATATCAAGAACGTTGGGTCTGCCCTCGTCGAGTTTTTTAACTTTTTCCGCAGGGATGCCCGCCTCTTTTATTCTTAAATATGTATCTTCCGTTGCAAGAATCGAAAATCCGTCTTTGTAAAGTTTTTCGGCAACTTCGACGCATTCTTCCTTATCTCTTTTGTTAACGGAAATAAGCACTTTTCCGCCTAAAGGCAATTCCGACTGCGTCGCCTCCTGCGCTTTGCAGAACGCCACGCCGTAAGACTGCGACAAACCGAGAACCTCGCCCGTCGAACGCATTTCGGGGCCTAAAACGGGGTCAACTTCACGGAACATATTGAACGGGAAAACAGCCTCTTTAACGCCGTAGTAAGGAATGACGGGCTCTTTGAGAGTCGGAACGGGCGAAGGTCTGCCGGTGAGTTCCGATGTTATGATATCGGTCGCAAGGGGCACCATTCTTATGTTACAAACTTTGGAAACGAGCGGAACTGTTCGTGATGCTCTGGGGTTCGCTTCAAGCACGTAAACTTTGCCGTTTTCAATTGCATATTGCATATTCATAAGACCTTTAACGTGCATTTCTTCGGCGATTTTTCTTGTATATTCCTTAATCGTTTCAACGTTTTCTTCGCTTATGTGCTTCGAGGGAATAATGCAAGCCGAGTCGCCCGAATGAACACCCGCAAGTTCGATATGCTCCATAACAGCCGGAACAAAAGCGTGTGTTCCGTCGCTTATCGCATCCGCTTCGCACTCCAATGCGTGATTCAAAAAGCGGTCTATAAGAATAGGTCTGTCGGGAGTAACGCCGACGGCGGCTTTCATATAACCTACCATACTGTCGGCATCGTAAACGACTTCCATACCTCTGCCACCGAGAACGTAAGACGGTCTGACCATAACGGGATATCCGATCTTTTCGGCAATTTCAAGTGCTTCTTCGACGTTTGTTGCCATTCCCGATTCGGGCATGGGTATGTCGAGTTTTTCCATCATTTCACGGAATAGATCTCTATCCTCCGCAAGATCGATAACGGCGGGCGACGTGCCGAGAATTTTAACGCCGTTTCTTTCGAGGTCTGCCGCAAGATTAAGCGGTGTTTGACCGCCGAACTGTGCGATTACGCCGACGGGTTTTTCTTTGTTGTAAATGCTCAAAACATCTTCAAGAGTGAGCGGTTCGAAATAGAGTTTGTCGGAAGTGTCGTAATCGGTTGAAACGGTTTCGGGGTTACAGTTTACGATTATCGTTTCAAAACCGAGTTTTTTAAGAGCGAGTGAAGCGTGAACACAGCAGTAATCAAACTCAATACCTTGTCCGATACGGTTGGGACCGCCACCGAGAATCATAATTTTCGGTTTTTCCTGTTTTACGGGGTTTTTATCCGTTCCGTTGTATGTTGAATAGTAATACGCACTGTTTTCCGTTCCGCTGACATGGACACCTTCCCATTCCTCGACCGTGCCGAGTTCAATTCGGCGGTTACGAACGGAATCCTCGCAAACTCCGAGAAGATTTGCGATATATTTATCGGAAAAACCGTCTTTCTTTGCGGAAATAAGAAGGTTGTCGTCGGGAAGCGAACCTTTTGATTCAAGAAGTTTTTCTTCCTCCTCAACAAGTTCTTTCATTTGACTGATGAAATAATGTTTTACTTTTGTTATTTCAAAAATCTCGTCGACGGTTGCACCTTTACGCAATGCCTCATACATTATAAAATGACGTTCACTCGACGGTGTAGCAAGAAGTTTAAGCAACTGTTCTTTTGAAAGTTCGTTGAAATTTTTCGCATATCCCAAACCGTAACGGCCTGTTTCAAGGCTTCTGACCGCTTTTTGGAACGCCTCTTTATATGTTTTGCCTATGCTCATAACTTCGCCGACAGCACGCATTTGTGTGCCGAGTTTGTCTTCAACGCCTTTGAATTTTTCAAAAGCCCAACGCGCGAATTTAATTACGACATAGTCGCCGTCGGGAACATATTTATCAAGTGTACCGTATTTACCGCAAGGAATATCTTTGAGCGTAAGCCCCGTTGCGAGCATAGCTGAAACAAGTGCAATCGGGAAGCCCGTTGCCTTTGAGGCGAGAGCAGACGAGCGTGACGTTCTGGGATTTATTTCGATAACAATAATTCTGTCGGTTACGGGGTCATGTGCAAACTGGACATTCGTGCCGCCGATAACTTTAACGGATTCAACGATCTTGAACGCCTGTTCACGCAAACGCCTTTGGCAATCTTCCGAAATTGTGAGCATCGGCGCACAGCAAAACGAGTCGCCCGTATGAACACCGAGCGGGTCGATGTTTTCAATAAAGCAAGCGGTTATCATATTATTGTCTTTGTCACGGACAACTTCAACTTCGAGTTCTTCCCAGCCGAGAACGGATTCTTCAACAAGAACCTGACCGACAAGGCTTGCCTGAAGACCCCTTGCACAAACAGTTTTGAGTTCTTCTTTGTTATAAACAAGACCTCCGCCGACGCCACCCATTGTGTATGCGGGTCGCAACACAACGGGGTATCCGAGCGTGTCCGCAATGCGAAGGGCATCGTCTACGGAATAAGCAACCTCACTCCGTGCCATTTCAATACCGAGTTCGTTCATTGTTTTTTTGAACTCAACACGGTCCTCGCCACGTTCAATAGCATCAACTTGAACGCCGATAACTTCAACATTGTATTTTTCGAGAACACCTTTTTTGTTAAGTTCCGCACACAGGTTCAGCCCCGACTGACCGCCTAAATTCGGAAGCAACGCATCGGGGCGTTCTTTTGCTATAATCTGTTCAAGGCGTTCAACGTTCAAAGGCTCAATATAAGTTACATCTGCGGTTTCGGGATCGGTCATTATTGTGGCGGGGTTTGAATTGACCAGCACAATTTCATAACCGAGTTTTCGAAGCGCTTTACACGCTTGAGTTCCCGAATAATCGAACTCACACGCCTGCCCTATTATGATAGGACCGGAACCTATGATTAAAATTTTGTGTATATCTGTTCTTTTTGACATAAAACGACCTCCTAACAGATAATCAAATTTATTTTAGTATTATACTCTCATCTTTTTTTAAAATCAACAAAAATGTTCCTATTAGTTTAATAAAATATCGAAAACAAGTATAAAGCAAAAACCGATAAGCAACGCATACGTCACGCTGTGTTCGTTTCCGTGCGAATGCGTTTCGGGTATTATTTCATCGCTCGTGACATAAAGCATCGTTCCGCCCGCAAAAGCAAGGGCAAATGGCAAAATGAACGATGCAACCGTAACGGCAAAATACCCCAAAAGTGTGCCGAAAACTTCAACAAGTCCCGTTGAAACAGCGCAAATAAATGTTCTTTTCGGTGAAATACCCGCCGCCAACATCGGGGCAATGATAATCATACCCTCCGGAATATTTTGTAACGCAATACCGCCCGCAATAAGCAAGGCATCCGCTTTGTCGCCTGCGCCGAACCCGACCCCCGCAACAATACCCTCCGGCAAGTTATGAATGGCAATTGCCAAAACGAAAAGCAAAACTTTATTGAGTTTATCGTTTCTTGCGTGTTTTTCGCTGTCAATCCCGACTATTTTGTGCATATGCGGAACTAATTTGTCAAGAAGATTAATACAAAAAGCACCCGCAAAAATGCCGATAACGGTAACTGTTACACCGAATTTTCCGCCGTACTCAACAGACGGTATGATAAGTCCGAAAATTGTCGCCGCCAACATCACGCCTGCCGCAAACGATAAAACGATATCGCTGAATTTACGGGAAATGTTTTTAAAAATCATTCCGATTACGGAACCTAATATTGTGGCACCGCCGACTCCGGCGGCGGTAAGTAGAACAAGTTGCATATTATCCTCCGAATATGTGATAGATGTTGAACACATAACGCCGAAAGGCAAGGCGTAAATATGTTTCCGCACGGCTGTGCGGTCATCCCCCTATTATGATATGCAACGTTCTGTTATTTGCGATTATTTACTCCAATTAAAACCGTGCTCGCCCGCACCGAGTTCAAAGTGATATTTCACGATGCCCAAATCAAGTTTGCTGTACGGGCCGATGAGCGCTTTTGAACGCACCGTGTCACCGTTCAAAATAAAACGGAATTTTTGCTGATTCATCGCCGTGGGCGCTGTCATAGCCGCTTTTACGGCATTTTTAAACCATTCGGGCATTTCGCCGTCACACTCGCACAAATCGTTTAACGGCTTATTGGTATGCTGTTTACCTTGATTAACACCGTAGCCCAACGATATTACAACATAAACCTTTTCGCCTTTTTTCAAATCGGGATTGACTTTGCCTTTGTTATATGACAATGCTACCCAACACGAATTCACACCGATACTTTGTGCCAAAAGCACAAGTTTTTCACCGTAGTAACCGATATCTTCATCTCTGCCCTTTTCACCTGCGGCGACTATGTAATCCGTGCAACCGCTGAAATGACCGTAAGAAGCCATTTTGCTCGAAAACGCCTCCGGTTCATTTGTTACAAGGCTGAAATTCAACCCACTTTCGCTGTTTACTTTTTCAATCGCATCGTTCAGCACACCGACGTGAGTTGCGTTCAACGGCTCATCTGTATACCGTCTGACCGAATTTCTTTCATACATTGCTTTGATAATATCCATTTCGGCACCTCCAATTTATATGATTATACCATATTTATTTCATTTTTCTATATCACCGAAGAATTTTTTATGATATACTGTAAAAAAAGCACACGGAGGAAATCGTATGAGCAACAGAACGGTCTATAAATATGTCGCCGTTGTCGGCATTGACGGTATCGGCAACTTTAACACAAAAACACCTACTCCCAATTTCGACAAAATATTCGAAAACGGAGCCGTCACAAATTACGGGCTTTCTATGGACCCGACAATCAGCGCTCAAAATTGGGGCTCAATGTTACTCGGTGCAGAGCCGATAATTCACGGGCTTACAAACAACTCGTTAACAACGCAAATTCACGACAACGCTCTTTTGCCCTCACTTTTTAAAAGAATCAAAAATGCCCTGCCCGACTCAACATTCGCATCGTACTGCAACTGGAACCCGATAAACCTCGGTTTGATTGAAAAAGATGTTGATGTTGATAAATACACTAATTCAAGTGACAAAGAACTCACCGACAAAGTAACCGAATGCGTAAAAAACAAACCGACGTTTCTGTTTGTTCATTTCGATGAAACAGACGGTGCGGGTCACAAATACGGTTACGGAAGTCCCGAACATTTAAAAACGATAACTTACGAAGATGAACAAACGGGTCGTATATACAAAGCGTATGAAGATGCCGGAATGCTCGACGATACGCTGTTCATCGTGATATCAGACCACGGCGGTTACGAACGTAGCCACGGCGGTTATTCCGACACCGAAAAATACATTTTCTTCGGCGCATGCGGAAAAGGAATTGAAAAATCCGAAGTAAAAGAAATGAGAACCGTCGACCTTTACGCCACCGTTCTTTACGCTTTGGGTATTGATGTACCCGAATACGATTTAAAAGGATTTTGCTCGCAAGTGCCTATCGGCATTTTTCCCGAATACAGCGGTGAATACATAAAAATCGAGGGTAAACCGTATATCCCCGAAACTAAACCCACGCCCCCTTACCGCTCCGAAAAAGGTTTGAGCGCCTTCATACCACCCGAAAGAACAAAACTTGCGCTGTTTTTTGACAACAACTGCAACGATGCAACGGGCAACAGCATTCCGACGGAATGCGGAACGGTAAAGTTTTATTCCGACGGTATAAGAGGCGCACGTGGTGAATTCGGCGACAACGGGCACATCGTTTATGACGGTGTTAAATTCGGCAAGGGCAGTTTTACGATATCCGTATGGTTGAAAATCGACCGTGATTTGATTGACGAGCCCGCCGTTTTCGCAAATAAAAATTGGAGCGGAAACAGGCGTTCGAGAGGCGTTCTTTTGGCACTTCGTTGTTCAAACACCGCATTCAACCTCGGTTGCGGTGACAAAAACTTCGATTTTGTTACGCCGTTCCCACCCGAAATATCCACAGGCTGGGTTCACGCTGTTTTTGTTGTTGACAAAGAAAACGCCACTCTCAAAACATATTACAACTTCACGCTTTGCCACGAAATGAAACTTGAAGCAGACTATTTGACCGAACTCGACAATATGCCGTTTACGGTCGGAAACGACGCTTTGGGAACATACAACAACGAAATAAAGCAAATTTTCAATATTGACGATCTGTTCATATTCAACGGTGCGTTCGGCGAATGTGAAATGGATAAACTGAAAGAATATTACAATATGTAAATAAAATTCACACTATCCAAAAAACAGAAAAAAGACGGATTCCGTCGCACGTTTCAGCAGAAAGGAATCCGTCTTTATATTTTTATATCGAATCAGTTAAGCCTCGGTTTTTACCGATGATTTTTCATTATCTTTTTTTCGGTCGTGAATTATCATCCCCGCTACGGCGAAAAGAAGTTGAATAACATGGGTAATAAGCACGGAATATGCTCCGCAAACGATATCATAAACGCACCACATAACCATATTTACAATAGTCCAAAAGCGGTATTTGGCGCCGTTCTTTTGACCGATGCACATAACAAACGCAAGGCAACCGCAAATTGCAAGCAAGCACAAGGCGAGCGTTTTCACACTTGTGAAAAGCCCGTCGTAACTTACAATCACATTGACGGCAATAAACGATAAAGCGTAAATACAAACAAGTGTACGCGGAACCTTTTTGTTGTTTTTATCGAAAAAGAAATTGATTATCGACTGAGTTGCGCCCAAAAGACAAGACGCCGCACCGTTCAGACCGCTGCCGTCTAAAAGATAACTTATTGAAACACAGGCGTTGCCGAGAAACACCAAAAACAAAATGTTTTTCATCTTACTGCCCTTTATAAGCGAAGATGTGAGCATCGCAACCAAGCCCAAAATACTGAAAATATAAGATGCAGTTTTCATAAATACTCCGGAGAACAAACGTAAATTAGAAAATAATAATTAAGCCGTATAAATTATAGCACAAAAGCCATATTTTTCAATAGTTTTTCGGCTTTGTCAATAAAAGTGTGTAAGTTATTTAAAAAATCGGCTTTGTCAATAAAAGTGTGTAAGTTATTAAAAAAATTAATAATAATATTTTGCCCGCCTTTGGAGTGGAGCGTAGCGGAACGGAGGATGCGGACAAAAACGGCGTTAGATTAAGTGCTCGTATTTTACAATATCACAATCTATGAGGATATATTCATATTTGTCCCGAACAGCATCAACATACAATTTCAATACTCTTTCTCGGCTCATTTCATTAACAAGACGAATTTCAATACCTGATAATTCAATATTGGAAGGCATCAAATCCATACCTTCCTCTGTTTTCAAAAGACAAAAGCCTGACGATAACTCTTTATCATCAACAATACTTTGCATTACATTTGCAAGTGTTAAACCAAGTTCATCGAGTCTTTTAATGCCTAAAGAAACCGTCAAACTGCCTTGTGGGTCTGCATCAATAAGCAAAACTTTTTTGCCTTCTCGTACAAGCCCTGCCCCTAAATTAACTGCGGTGGTTATTTTACCGACACCACCTTTTTGATTTGTAATTGCAATTACTTTGCAATCGGTCATTGTGATACCTCCTATTTTTACTACTTAAACATACCACTGCTCCTTTCAAGGAAACATCTTTTCAATGTAACTAAACACCGACAATTTGATTTACAACATACCATAGCGGAAGTACAACATTAAATGCTAAACCTCTGCTGATGTTGTAAATGATTGCTGTTGTAATCATATCAAAACCATAATAAGACGCTATGTCTTTGGCTGAACCAAGTATAGCAAATTCATCTGGAATTCCTAATTTAATAATTTTGCATACTATACCCAATTCCGCTGTTGTTGCAGCAACTAGTGTTCCCATACCACCTTGTATATTGTGATCCTCAACAATTATCACTTTTCCTGTTTCTTCTGCCGCTTTTTTTATTGAATTTCTGTCTAATGGCTTTATAGTATGCATAGACGATACAATCAACCTACAATAATTTTTTCGTGAGTTCGGCGTCCTCATTGGCTTTGTTACCCTCCGTTTGCAATACGACAGTATTACTCAGTCGGGTGCCTCGCCACTGAGGAACGCCGATTCTCCCGAAAATCTTCGACCGAAAGCGAAGATAAATACATTCGTGAGCATTGATATATCGCCGATTATCTCATATTCCGATACAAAAAGTTATTTTGATTCGCTTTCGGAATCATTGTAGTCTGATTGTATCGTCTATTCATATCATACATTACATATCATACATTACATATTATATCTCACTTCTTACTTCAAAAACCCATCCTCTTGCGAGAATGGGTTTTTTTATATGCGAAAAATATGAAAAACAGAAAAATGTAAAAAACAGAAAAATGTAAAAAACAGGGAGAAGTAAAAAACGGGGAGAAGTGAAAAACGGAAAAATGCGGATTATTTTTGGGTAAAAAGCCGGAGCATATTTGAATAAAAATCCGGCTTGTTTTTGTGTGTTCGGATTGTTTTTGTGTGTTCGGATTGCTTTTTATTTCGGTGGAGAAACGGAATGGCGGGTTGATGAGATATATAATCGGTGATTCGGGTGGTTTTTGAAAATTTTTGTCAAAAGTATACCAAAATAGCGAAAAAAAGTGAAAATTTTTAACTTTATCCTATACTTTTGGGGGTTTGGGTGGGGGACAAATCGAAAAAAATGTGTATAATTGTAATTAAGGGGATATTGTTTTAAATATATATATACCTCTGTTTTTCAAAAATCGGGTGTCGGTGTCCGGTTTTGGGAAGTGAAAATTCGATTTGAATTCGATTTGAATTTTGATTTGAATTCGATACGGGTTCAATTTGAATTTGATACAGGTTTGATATGAATATGACTGAAACGGTATCGCAAAAATGCCACGATAAAAATTTCGACGGCGAAGAAAAAATGAAAAGTTTAAGACGGAAGGTTTAAGAGATGAAAAAAACAGCAACATACAAAATACTTTCCGATTCGGGAGGTCATCGCTATTGCTTTTACTGTGATGTAACGGGTGCATTCGTGTGTATGACGGAGCCGTATAATGCGCCGAGTCCCGAAGAAGAATTGGAACTTGCATGGGAAAACGAAGGTAAACGGCATTTCAATATTTGTCAAAGGTGTGGCAAGTGGGTGATAGATGCCGTCTACAATCCGGAGGTTTTCGAGTGTACCGATTGCGCACCGTTCGAATGTGAAATAAGTTACTGCAAATTCTGCGGTGCGAAGGTGGAATCGGATGTTCGGTTTTGTCCTGTGTGCAATAAAAAGTTGCATTATGAAGGAGGCGAATGAATGTGTCACCTAAAGCGAAGTTGGATTGGTTGGAACGGTGCGGATACGGTCCCAATGTGATGAAACGCACAAAGATATGTCCGCATTGCGGAGCGGTAGTTAGCGACGGTTTATCGGCTTGTCCGGACTGCGGAACGCGGTTGCTCGACAAAACGCTTTATGACCGTTACCGTGAAAAGCACATCTGTTGTGACGAATGCAACACCGTGCTTACGTCGGATTCGCTTTACTGTCCGCATTGTGGCAGGTGTTTGTATTTGAAAACTTAGTTCGCAATGCATCGGGTTTTGAAATCCCGATTTTGAAAAGTTTTATAATGATTGAATGTGTTGCTTTATGGCGTTAGCATTCAAAGGAGGAAACACAATTGAAAAGCAAAAACAAAAGTAAAAAAATATTAAGTTTACTTCTTGCGCTTATTATGGTTGCGGGTACGGTTCCGCTTTCGGCTGTTACCGTGTTTGCGGCTATGCCGACGGACAGTGCTTCGTGGATAACGATCGGCGGTGAAGGTACCACTGAGTCTGACACGGAACTGTTCAATCAACTGCGAGAGGCAATGAGTGCGGGCGGTGACGGTACAAGATACATACGCCTTGGTGAAGATATCGATTATGCGTCGTCGAGCGGTTGTGAAGTCAGCTCGGAGCATTCGATATTTGTTCGGGGTGACGTCGTGTTCGACCTGAACGGTTATCGGCTTGAGTCGAAAATTACGATAAAGGATCTAAATCTCAGATTGAGCCCTGTTTGGGGTACTGAAAATATAACCTATAATCTGTTTGAGATCGGTCAGAGGCCTAATTATTACGACGGTAAAGATCACAAACTGACCGTTGTGGACAGTCGAGGTAAGGGTGAAATCCATACAGACGGTTATATCAGCAGTTATGAAGAAACAAGCAGATCCTACGCCAATCAAGTGTTTAACATTTTTAATGTTAACGAGCAAGCCGAACTTATTATCAACGCTTCGGGTGCGACATTCAGATGTGGCAGATCAAAAAAACAGTGGGTTTCCGACGAGGCTCACTATACATACAACCAGATATGCGGTTCGGTAGTCGTTCTTCGCAGTAACACAAAACTCACGGTTGCGGGCGGTAAACTTCAGGCGAGAGGATATAATGCAATTTACAAAAATACTTTCAGCAAAGATAACCGTTGTGCTGCGATATACACCTTAAAGCGCGGATATGAAGGCGGATTCGAAGTAAGAGATGCTACAAACGTAAACATTAACATTATTGACGGTACATTTTACGGTAAGGGCTGTGCCGATGCACTCAGCATAACACCTTATGACAGCAATAAGGTAACAATCAGATCCGGTACATTTGATGTATTCAAATTGGAAAGAGTTGTTGTCGGTGCTGTAAGTCATGATCCTAAAGTAGTCGGTGGCTCTTACGGTGAAATCGGCATTCCCGACGATGCTCTTGATATGAATAATTCGGATATCGTTATCGGCGGACACAATTACAGCGAGGACGAAGATAAAGATAACTCCGCAAGCGATACACACAAGACCACTACGATAAAGCCGAAGTCAAACACCAAAACTCCCGACGATCGGATTCTTGTGGAAAATGAAAACGGCATCAATTCGTGGAACGGCGAAGATTCATTCGTTATCAAGGCAAAGAACGGCAGAGCGTATTTCTCGGACAGCGACAGTGCATACCTTGAAAACGACCTGCAAGACAGTACATTCCGTTA
The DNA here is from genome assembly GCA_964408605.1 of uncultured Eubacteriales bacterium. Classification (GTDB taxonomy): domain Bacteria; phylum Bacillota; class Clostridia; order Oscillospirales; family Acutalibacteraceae; genus DTU089. The sequence goes on along the minus strand of CAYPAB010000003.1, from coordinate 18,349 downwards.
TTACCTTTGGACTTTTACCCTTTACAATGCCCAAACGGGTGAAGCGTGTAATGCCGATCCGATTGAACGTGCATATATAGAAGCCGATCGGTTTGTGTCGTTCGATATCACGGATTTCAGAAGTATAAACGGCGCATCGGCGTACCGTTTTGAAAGTGACAAAATCGACAGTTATAAAATCAAGGCGGAGGTTCAAGAGGTTTGGACAGGTCACCATACATACAAGCCCAAGTTCTTTAACTGGTTCTATGTCAACGAGTACTCCCAATCTTTTACCGGTGTCAATGCGGTGGAAGCGGCTGCCGCTTTTGACTTTTCCGTGACCCCGGAAGAATACAGTACCTCTACCACCAATATGTATAACATTACAACGGAAAATGAAGAAGGAATGGAGTATTATTTCGAGTTTCTCGAAAAAAATTCCAGGGGTACGTTGACCTGCAACACTTATTACCGTTACTGTATGCTTGATTCGGCAGGCAGAACGTCGCTGTCTCCGAAACAGGTTATAAAGACCGGTACGGAATACGGTGAGAATGTCGAGTTCGGTGTTTCCAACCACCATGGCGGCCCCGTGTATGTTACGGTTGAATATGTATTAAAGCGCAGTGCCTACAGTACGTTAGCAAGCGGTGTTGTTACCGTTAGCGTGACACATCCCGTTTATGCTTTAAACAGGATGCGTTATGACCTTGTAACGTACAGTTCGATATACGATCGTGACCTGGTAAGAGAAACGGGTGCCGTAACAGGAGCGTATGAACCTGTGGAACTCGGAGAAAACAACGATGCGATCATCATCAAGCCCAATATAACAGCCGATATGACCAAGTTTGATACAAAGGATCCGTTGACGGGTAAAACTTTTGATGCGAGCGATATCAAATGGCAGTTCTCCGTTGACAGTGACGATTACGGCAAGTTCATTTGGAACGATGTTCCGGATTATGAAATCGTGGATTACAACGTTGACGGCGTGACACTTCCCTGTGTCAGAACAAGCAGGTCGGCAGTGTACAGAATGTATTACGAATGGAACGGTCAAACCGTTTATTCACCTCAGCCGATGTTATTTAAAGGTATTTCTTACGAATACAACCGTATTGCGACAGTGAAAACGGGCGATGAATTCACGGGTATATACGGCAAGGGTGCAAATAAACTGTATCTTGACATTAACAGGGATGCCGACTGGTACACAGGTGGCTGTACCGTTGACAGCATACGCATCAGTATGATGACAAAACCGTCCGGAGCGGTTACCGCAAGTACGATGAAGACGTTGACCGATTTCACGGTTGATGAAAACGGACTTATCGAACTTGTCAATACCGACAATTTCTTCGAAAACAGTGCGGGTGCGGTAACGGGTAAGTATACCTTCCGTGTCAGAGTTACGGGTACGAATTCCGACGGTACGACCTACAAGGTGACTACGAACCGTGACGTTTGGTACAGTCAGAAAACGACAGACCTTAATATTTACGTAAACGGTACGCCGATTTACGAACATGACGGTATCAATGTTCCGTATATTCTGCCTGCGGATGGCAATGCTTTTGATTTTACTTACGGCTATTATCCGCTGAATACACAGGGCAACAACATTAAAAAGAATTCAATCAAATGGACTTCAAGTAACAGCGGTGTTCTTAAAATCGATGAAAACACGGGTCGGGCAACGGCTCTCACACCCGGTACCGTAACGGTAAACTGCTCTTGGACAGATGAAGACGGCACTGTATGTGCGAGTGCGGCAAGAGTCAGTGTTCCCATTGCGGGCTTTGAAATTAACGAAATCGATTATTCACCCTATGTGGGTCAAACTCTTTCGGAAATCGACACCGGAAATGTCGCAACCGTAAAATCGGTATGGGCATACGGCGGAGAAAAGGTTACCCAAAATGTCAGCCGTTATATGACGGTTGAACTCACAAGTTGGAACGGCAACACGTCGGGCGGTGTCAACTTCCAAAATGCAACGGTAAGTTATAACGGTGATGCATACTATGGCTACACCTTAACGGCGAATGTATCAAGAGGTTACTTCTTCCCCGTAACCGTTGAATCGGATGATACCGATATCGAGTATTATGTTGACACAAACCTTCTTCAATGTAACGGTCTTGATAACGGCGAGATATTGTCTGCCGAGGACTACGAGGCATTTGCCGAGTGGAATATGCCCTATACGGTGCATATTGATTATACGGATAATACCTTTGAAGCGATGTATGCGGACAGCATGTATATACGACTAAAGCATCAGCCGGTGACAGAAGATCCGGATGCGGTTTACTTAAACGAGGTCAACATCACGGTCAGTGAGCCTGCGGTGGGCGATAACCGTTATGAAGGCACGACCTACAATCCGATGAACGAGTATTTGGTGCTTAATGTCGACGGAGTACTCGGAAGTCGAAAAACCGATATTTCTTGCAGTTATGTTTCCAAACTTGATATCGCCAATATGCGTGGAACGGGTATGCCCTATGACGATGCTTCGTCGGAGGAAGCGGGTGCACTTGCCGTCGAATATATGAGCGTATGGAACACAAACAGCGATTACTCGGAATGGTATAAACCTACCAAAACGTATGAGAACGGTATTTATGTTCACGATGTGCAACTTGTGTTTGACGGTGACGGTGACAGCACCGACGGTTCAAAAGTATATGTTGCCAAGGATGCCAACGTATTCGTTAACGGCAGAAGAATAGATTATGCCAACGTTTCCTACGGAACATCCAAAAGTTCCAACGGTTACGGCGACAGTTTCGTAACCCTCAAATATTACTTCGATGTCGGCGAAGTTTCTACCGTTTCAAGCATAGATATTGACGGCATTCAACCCCGTCAGGGCGATTTGCCTTATAAACCCAACGACGCTAAACTTTCGAGTTCATTTAAAGACGGAACCGATGCTTCCGACAAACTTGAGGTTGAATCCATTGAATGGTTCGTTGATGCCAACAACAACGGCGTGTTTGACAAAGGCGAGGCTGTCGAAGCGAAGTTCCTTGAAGACGGCACCTACGATGCGAAGAAAAGTACACTTTGGTGGGACGGAACATTCCTTCCGGGCGTCGAGTACAGTGCGCATATAGAAATCGGAAGCGATTTGGAAGCAATGAGGTTCGCAACGGATATTTCGGTGAATTGCAGAGGCAGTGAGCCTGTTTTTGATACTTCCACCTCGTTCAACGTGAAATTTGGAGGAGACTACCACATAAGAAAAATATCTATCAAGACTTCGGAAGGCGAAGATGCGGCGTATCCGGCAAAACGTGACCCGCTGAATCTTGCAAAAGCAAGCAAGGCATTCGATATAACAACTGTTGGTGTCTATAAGCATTGGCCCTATGACGGCACTACGGCGTATGCCAACATTCGCTTTTTCTACGGTTCGGGAAATCTTATGGGGGATAATCTTACCGAAGGCAAGTATTTCCACGAGTTCAGTGTTACGATGAAGGACAGCGACTACATCTTAGATGAGGATGCAACAGTCTTTGTTAACGGCAAAAACTACGGTGAAGCATTTGCTTCGGACAGAAACGAGATCGCCGTTGAAAGAAGCGAAAGGTCGCTCACCGGTATCTACTGCTTCAGCACATCCGGTGCCGTAGATGTAACGCTTGGCGGTACGGTAACGAGTTTCGGCAAAAATACCGACGATGTTATTATTCAGTTGACCGCAGACGGTGAGCGTGAACCCGCCTACGAAGTTGTTGTAAAAGGCAACAGCACAACATATTCGCTTTCGGGTATTCCCGGCGGAAAATATAAGATAGCGGTGATGAAAAGCGGTCACGTGGCAAAAAGCATCGTTGAAGACTTGTATGGGGCAAACGTAACATTGGATCTTTCGGTTAACCTTATCGGTGACGTTAACCTCGACGGTGCTGTGGATGTTCTTGACGTCAGAGAAGTTGAACTCGCCGCCAACGAGCATATCACTCTTGAGGGCTACCGATTTACCGTTGCGGATATGAACGGCGATAAAGAAATAAATGTTCAGGATTATTCAAGCATTGTAAACACGGCTCTTTCATAAACAGAGAAATGTGAATAACAACATCCTCCCGTATGCGACAGATGTTAACCGTCGCATCGGGGAGGATGCCTTGAAATATGAAAGGGGCGGTAAATATGTTTAACCGAAAAATACAAATTCTGTTGACGGTGCCGATGCTTTGTGTTCTTGTTTTTTCGGGTTGCGAAGCAAAAAAACCGAATAACGAAACTTCCGCAAGCGATACTTCGCAATCGAGTGTGATGGCTGAAACGGTCGGTGCCGTGGAAAACAAAAACAGCACTACGGCTTTTGCTCAAACGGAATCCATTGAACTTAAAGCACTCAGAGAAAAAATTAAAAGCGAAAACAAGTCGGTCGGTGTCGCTTTTGTCGATTATGTCGGCGGAAGTCTTTCCGACGAAGATGTCGCAACATATTTCGAACATACGGAAATACTGAAAGAGTATCCTTTTTTGAAAGATGCTCAAATGAAAGTTCTCAGCGGTGAGCAATTGTTTGTGTTTGTTCCCGCCGATGAAAAAGGCGTAATAACTCTTTATGCCACCGATCTTACCGACGAAGGCGAAGTTGAAGTTAAAAAGGATAAAGCGATTTATGTAGGCAAAGCCGGTATGCCTTTGGCGGTTAGGTGTAACGTAAGCGAAGTTTATTCGAACATACTTGTTTCCGTCACCGACGGTGACAAAACGTGTGAATTTCATCCGACGGTTTCTTTGGCAGACGGCGTAACGCTTGATCTTCAAGACGGATGCTACGATTTTTCAATCGATAACATCCGCAAACATCAAGATGAAGCATACTATATTTTGTCGAACAATGTGGCGGAAGTCAAAGAGGCTCTTGATAACGGTTATGATATAGTTGATGACGGAGATTTTTATTTCTGCAATCAAATGATGATACGTTATAAACTCGGAAAATATAATGAAAACGGCGACGGATTTGTTTGCAAAAAGCAGTATGCCGTGTCTTTTGATGCGATATACGCTCAAGATCCGGAATCACATCAATGGTATGTAATCGGTGCGGGTCTTAAAAACGACTGACAGTCGCAGATGTTTGTTGAGGGCATGCGTGTTGTGTATGACCGCAAAAAACACGAGTTTTCCGAATTCAGTCTTAACGGCGAACCGATACGGGATGACAAATTTTATACCGTGGGGCTTCAACGCTTCCACCTTACAAATACGGAAGAAAATTTGGCTGTTTCGTTGGATGAAGTGTCGGCTAACCGCAAAATGAAAGTTGTCACTACATCACGCCGTGAGGTTTTAGACGAATATCTTTCGGAGCATCGGCATTCGGATGCCGAGGTTGAAGGACGTTTGGTTATTGTTTAAGGTATTTTTGTTTATTACATTAAGTAAAAAACCGCCTTGTGGCGGTGTGAATAGAAGATTCAGAAAGGAGTTTTCATAATGGGACTTATTAAAGCAGGAGTCGGAGCGTTAGGCGGTACTTTAGCCGACCAGTGGAAGGAGTTTTTCTACTGCGATTCGCTTCCGAACGATGTATTGATGAGAAAAGGGGAAAAACGCATAAGCGGTAGATCCTCTAACACAAAAGGAAACGACAATATTATTTCAAACGGTTCGGGCATTGCCGTTGCAGACGGTCAATGTATGATTATTGTCGAACAGGGTAAAATCGTTGAGGTTTGTGCCGAACCCGGTGAATTTACATACGATGCTTCCACCGAGCCGAGTATTTTTTCGGGAAGCCTCGGTCAGGGCATCAAAGACACTTTTAAAACAATCGGCAAACGCTTCACATACGGCGGTGATACCGGAAAAGATCAGCGTGTTTACTATTTCAACACAAAAGAACTGATCGACAACAAATTCGGTACACCCAACCCCATTCCCTTCCGTGTTGTTGACAGCAAAATCGGGCTTGACATTGATGTTTCCGTTCGCTGTTCCGGTGTGTATTCGTATAAAATAGCAGACCCGCTTTTGTTCTACACAAATGTTTGCGGTAACGTTACAACCGAATATTGCCGTGATGAGTTAGACGGTCAGTTGAAAACAGAATTTATAAGTGCAATGCAACCCGCATTCGGCAAACTGTCGGATATGGAATTACGCCCCAACCAAATTGTTGCACACAACACCGAACTTGAAGGTGCGATGAACGAAGCGCTTAGTGCAAAATGGGGTGAACTTCGTGGTTTGAGAGTTGTTAGCATCGCTCTCGGTTCGGTCACATTGCCCGAAGAAGATGCCGATATGATAAAACAGGCACAGCGTACCGCAATTATGCGTGACCCCACAATGGCGGCGGCAACGCTCGTCGGCGCACAGGCAGATGCGATGAAAGCGGCGGCTTCAAACGAAGCGGGCGCAATGACCGGTTTTATGGGCATGGGCATGGCGATGAACGCAGGTGGCGGCGGAATGAACGCTCAAAACCTTTTTGCCATGGGTCAACAGCAACAACAGGCACAGCAACAGCAACAGGCACAGCAACCCGCTCCCGCAGTTGATTCGTGGAAATGCTCTTGCGGTGCCGTCGTCAGCGGAAAATTCTGTCCCGAATGCGGTTCCAAGAAACCCGAACCGGTGCAGGCAGGTGCATGGAAATGCTCTTGCGGTGCCACCGCCACGGGAAAATTCTGTCCCGAATGCGGTTCGCCGAAACCGGCGGATGCTGACGGCTGGACTTGTTCTTGCGGAACCGTAAATAAAGGTAAATTCTGTCAGAACTGCGGTTCCCAAAAACCTGCGGGTGTTCCGCAATACCGCTGTGATAAATGCGGATGGGAACCCGAAAAAGGAACACAACCGCCTAAATTCTGTCCCGAATGCGGAGATCCGTTTGATGACGGCGATATTCGGTAATTCGAGAGAATTTTCGGTTTTGAATTTATATAACGCATTTGCGTTGTGTGAATACAGTTGTTAAAATTTATATTAAGGAGATTTTACTATGGGATTATTCGACAAAAAGTATTGCGATGTTTGCGGTGAAAAAATAGGTCTTCTCGGCAACAGAAAACTCGAAGACGGTAACCTTTGCAAAGACTGTGCGAAAAAACTTTCGCCTTGGTTTAACGAACGCCGTCATTCAACTCTTGACGAAATCAAACAACAACTTGCATACCGTGAGGAAAACAAAAATAAAGTTTCTCAGTTCCGTGTAACCCGCACTTTGGGTGACGAATGGAAAGTAATGTTCGACGAAAACAACCGTTGGTTTGCCGTTACAAGGTTATCAAGAGTCAGCGTTGATGAAAACCCCGATATTTTGGATTTCTCCGCAATCAGCAGTTGCCGTCTTGATATAGACGAAGATAAATCGGAAGTTTACCGTGAAACCGAAAACGGAAAAGAAAGTTACAATCCGCCTCGCTATGAGTATGATTATAATTTTGATATTGTCATCAATGTTGCGAATCCCTATTTTGACGAAATCAAGTTCCGTCTTAACTCCGGAACCGTTCATTACGAACCCGAACCGGCTGTTCAAATTTCGCTTTTCGGCCGTTCGTTGACAAGCGACACTGTAAATCCCGAAAATTGTATGGAATATTGCAAATACCGTGATATGGGTCAGGGGATTTGCTATGAAATCGACCGTGTAAGAGGCGTAAATACAGGCTACGCACAAACTCCCGCTTACGGTCAGCAGAACGCTCAGCCTTATGCACCCGCAAACGGCGGCTATGCACAGGCTCCCGCAAACGGTTACGCACAGGCTCCCGCAAACGGTTACGCACAGGCTCCCGCTTACGGTCAGCAGAATGCTCAACCCTTCGCCGCCGCAGGTGTGGGATATGCTCAAACACCCGCTTACGGTCAGCAACCCGTTCAACCGGCTCAGCAATACGGAAACACCGCTCCCGCTACGGGAATGGGCGCTTGGATTTGTCCGAATTGCGGTAGACAGAGCAACGGTAAATTCTGTGAAGGTTGCGGTTCTCCGATGCCCGCTCAAGGCGTGATCGGATGTGCTTCTTGCGGTTGGAAACCCGCACCGGGTCAACCCGCACCTAAATTTTGTCCTCAATGCGGCAGACCCCTTGCTTAACGGGAATGACTGCCGATAAACTGATTAAGGCGGTACTGTTTATGACGTTGTTTTCAACGATTTTCGGGTTGTTCGGGTGTAAAAACGCACCCGATACCGCCGAACATAATGTTTCGGAAATTACCGGCGTTTCGATTTCGTGCGGAAATCCCGATCTCAGCGGTGAATATTCTTTCAATATTCAAAAGAAAGATGATTTGTGGCTGTTCGATGCACAATGTTATGACCGCAACGGCGAAAAAATTGCGATAAACGGTCTTGAAATATCCGAAAACGATGTTGATGAATTACTTCAAATTCTTAAAAGAAACGACAGTATCACCTATGTGCGAAATTATAAAAAACCGTTAAAACTCCCTTTTAATGTTAAAGATGATACATCTTACGCTTTCTCGCTGACTTTTTCAAACGGGGACAGATATGTTACATACGACTCGCAAAAGGAGACGGAAGAATACTTTTTTCGCCTTTCGGAAAAATACACCGATGTAAATTCCGATAATCGGTAACATAAGAAATCTACTCGAAAAGGAGGACTCTTTTTGGATACTTTACAGCAATATAAATGTCCGTCTTGTGGCGGTGCCATTGCTTTTGACAGCAATTTGCAAAAAATGAAATGTCCGTTTTGCGACACGGAATTCGAAATGGAAACCCTCAAGAGTTTCGACAATGAATTAAAAAACGAAACTGCCGATGATATGAATTGGGAAAATGTCGCCGGCGGTGAATGGGCGGAGGGCGAAGCCGACGGACTTCGTTCGTATGTCTGTAAGTCTTGCGGAGGCGAAATCGTCGGTGACGAAAACACAGCCGCAACGGCGTGTCCCTATTGCGGAAACCCCGTAGTTATGATGGGGCAGTTTTCGGGCAGTCTTAAACCCGATTGCGTCATTCCGTTTAAACTTGACAAAAAGGCCGCGAAAGCGGCACTGCTTAAACACTACGGCGGTAAAAAACTACTTCCGAAAGTGTTTAAAGACCAAAATCATATTGACGAAGTTAAAGGTGTCTATGTGCCGTTTTGGTTGTTCGACACCGATGTCGACGCAAACATACGTTACAAAGCAACACGCACCCGTACATGGAGCGACAGTAATTACAATTACACCGAAACGTCGTTTTTCTCGGTTACAAGGGGAGGCTCAATCGGTTTTGAGTGTGTTCCCGTTGACGGTTCAAGCAAAATGGAAGATGATTTAATGGAATCCATCGAACCGTTTGATATTTCCGGTGCGGTCGACTTCCAAACGGCGTATCTTGCCGGCTATTTGGCTGATAAATATGATGTTGATGCCAATCAAAGTATAGAACGTGCAAACGAACGAATCAAAAAAAGCACGGAGGAAGCGTTTGCTTCTACCGTTCAGGGCTATTCCTCGGTTACTCCGGAGTCAACAAGTGTTCGCCTGCGCAACGGAACCGCAAAGTACGCTCTTTACCCCGTGTGGTTGCTTAATACCACCTGGAACGGCAAAAAATATACATTTGCCATGAACGGTCAAACGGGAAAACTCGTGGGAGATTTGCCGTTAGACAAAAGTGCGTACAATAAATGGTTGGTGGGATTAACCGGCATTGTCGGTGCCGTCGCTTTTGCGGTGTCCTATTTGCTGTGGCTGTTATAAGGAGGTGCAGACGATGAAAATTGCAAAGAAAATTTTACCTGTATTGTTAGTTTTATTCATCTGCGTGGCAACATCGGTTACGGCATTTGCCGTGAGCGAAACTCCAAGACTTGTTGACAACGCCGATTTGCTGTCAGACAGCGAAGAAACGGAATTGCTCGCTAAACTTAACGAAATAAGCGAAAGACAGCGGTTTGATGTAGTCATTGTTACGGTCGATTCGTTAGAGGGCAAAACACCCCAAGATTATGCCGACGATTATTATGATTATAACGGTTACGGTTTCGGCGTAAATAACGACGGCGTATTGCTTCTTATCAGCATGGAAGACAGAGACTGGTATATTTCAACAACCGGTTACGGAATCACAGCCGTTACCGACGCCGGCAGAGAATATATGGCGGATAAATTCGCACCTGAGTTAAGTGACGGCAATTACGCACAGGCTTTCGGCGTATATGCCGATTTGTGCGACGAGTTTGTTACTCAGGCAAAAACAGGGGAGCCGTTTGATGTCAATAATCTTCCCAAAGAACCTTTCCCGCTGTTAAGAAATTTGGCTATCGCCATTGTTATCGGCATTGTTGTTGCGATAATTATAACCGGTACCATGAAAAACGAGTTGAAAACCGTAAAAAGACGTTCCGCCGCTTCAAATTATGTTAAGGCAAACAGTTTGCAAGTGTATGAAAACCGTGATATGTTCCTGTATTCACACGTTGACCGTCAAGCAAGACCGAAAAACACTAATTCGGGCGGTGGCGGTTCCGTTACACATACGTCATCATCCGGAACAACCCACGGTGGCGGTGGCGGAAAGTTTTAAAGAGAGGAGTGTCTTAAATGGGCATTTTCGATAATTTGAAAAATGCGTCACCTCAACCGTCGGCGAGTGCTTCTCAACCCGTCGGCAACAGCCGTGAAACATTTGTGTTTAACGCACTTCCCGAAAGCCTCGCTCAAATGCAAGCACTTCCGGAGGCAACCTTGGACACACCGTTTAAAACAGCGGCACTCACCGTTCTTGCTCTTTGCGTGTATGCTGCGGATAAAAGCATCGGAACCGAAATGTTGAATTGGCTTCGTGGACCCAGACCGTTGAACGGACAGGATATTTCTTTCCTTAACGACCGATTCCGTGACGGGAAAACTTATCTTCCGTTTACATATTTCAACGGCTCTACGCCCGAAAACAACTACACACCCTCTCAACCGTACACCATTGTGATTGAAAGCAATCATGTGTCGGGTGCCGAGGCGGGATATATGAAGTTGTTTATTCCGTGTGGCGGTGCCGATGACCCACGCCCCGTCAAACTTCGTCAAAGAGGCAGTGACGGTAAGTGGTTTTTGTGGGAACAGTACCTGCTGACAGGTGTTCGTATGCCGAAAGCCACAGACCCGTGGGCTTGACAGTTACCGTAATAAATTAAAAATCAATGGGGCTCTTACAGGTGTTTCTGTAAAAGCCCCATTGTTATTTTCTTTTATACTGTTTTACACGTTCCGTTTAACGTGTTAAAAAAGTGCCTGCCGTGTAAACTATGTATGAAACGATCCACGCAACAACACATTGTTCCGCAACTACGCCGACTGCCCATTTAATTCCCAACTCACGCCTTACCGAAGAAATTGCCGCAACGCAAGGGGTATACAGCAAGCAAAAAGCAAGCAAACTCAAAGCGGCTACGGGTGACAAAGCGACAAGTATGCTTTCGGTTGAACCGAAAAGAACATTGAGAGTTGAAACGACACTTTCCTTTGCCATAAAACCTGAAATTAAAGCGGTGCATATTTTCCAATCGCCGAAACCGAGCGGTTCCATTATCGGTGCGATAAATCCCGAAACGGAAGCAAGAATACTGTCTTCGGGGTTGGCAACAACGTTAAGACGCACATCGAATGTTTGCAATATCCAAATGACTATTGTTGCGAGGAAAATGACCGTAAATGCCCTTGTGATGAAATCTTTTGCTTTATCCCAAAGAAGAAGTGCCACGTTTTTAATGCCGGGCATACGGTAGTTGGGCAACTCCATAACGAAAGGCACGGGTTCGCCTTTGAACAAAGAATTTTTCATCAAAAGTGCCATAATTATGCCGATGATTATGCCGGTCACATAAAGCGATATCATAACAATTGCGCCGTGTTTCGGAAAAAACGCTTTGGTAAAGAAAACATAAATCGGAAGTTTTGCGGAGCAACTCATATAAGGTGTCAGCAAGACGGTCATTTTTCTGTCACGTTCCGAAGGGAGTGTTCGTGTTGCCATAACACCCGGAACTGTGCAACCGAAACCGATAAGCATCGGAACGATGCTTCTGCCGGAAAGACCGATTTTTCTGAGAAGTTTATCCATCACAAAGGCGACACGGGCAATATATCCGCTGTCTTCCATAAGAGATAAAAAGAAAAAGAGCGTCACAATTACGGGTAAGAATCCCAAAACACTTCCGACACCGTTAAATATGCCGTCGATGACCAGCGAATGCAGAACATCGTTCACACCCAAAACGGTCAGAGCGTTGTCGGTGAGGTTGGTTACGGCATCAATACCCATATTCAAAAGGTTTTCGAGGGTAGCGCCGATCACGTTGAAAGTCAGCCAAAAAACAAGCGCCATAATAAGAATGAACGACGGAATTGCCGTGTATTTGCCGGTAAGTATTTTATCTATTTTTCGGCTTCGGGCGTGTTCTTTGCTTTCGCCGGGTTTTATCACGGTTTCACGGCAAAGTTTACCGATAAAAGTAAAGCGCATACGGGCGATTGCGGCAAAACGGTCTAAATCGCCTTCGCTTTCCATCTGGGTGATGATATGTTCAATCATATCGAGTTCGTTTTTATCAAGTTGAAGTTTTTCTATAATGAGTTTGTCGCCCTCAACAACTTTGCTCGCCGCAAACCGAACGGGAATATCGGCTTTTTTGGCGTGGTCTTCAATCAAATGCATTATGCCGTGAAGCGCTCTGTGAACAACGCCGTTATCGTCGTCGGCACTGCAAAAGTCTTTTTTCGTCGATGTTTCCTGATATTTTGCAATGTGAACGGCATGTTCGACAAGTTCGTCGATACCTTTGCCTTGTGCGGCTGAAATGGGAATAACGGGTATGCCCAACAAATTTTCCATTTCATTAACACGCACGGAACCGCCGTTGGCGTAAACCTCGTCCATCATATTGAGTGCCAAAACCATCGGAATATCAAGTTCCATAAGTTGCATTGTAAGATAAAGATTGCGCTCAATGTTGGTGGCATCTATAATATTTATAATCGCTTTCGGTTTTTCGTTTAACAAAAAATCACGGGTGACAAGTTCTTCGCCCGAATACGGCGACATCGAGTATATTCCCGGTAAATCGGTAATAAGAGTATCCTTTTTGCCTTTAATTTGACCGTCTTTTCGGTCAACCGTGACACCGGGGAAGTTGCCGACATGCTGATTAGCACCCGTAAGTTGGTTGAAAAGAGTGGTTTTTCCGCAGTTTTGGTTGCCTGCCAATGCAAATGTTAAAAGTGTGCCGTCGGGCAACGGATTGCCGTCACCTTTTGCGTGGAATTTTCCGCCTTCGCCGAATCCGGGGTGGATACTTGCTTTTGCGGGCGTTTTCATAAATTCCTCAATGCCGAGAGCATTGCGAACATTTTCGACTTCTATTCTTTGTGCATCGGATTTTCGCAAGGTCAATTCATACCCGTGAATCATAAACTCTATCGGGTCACCCATCGGAGCATATTTTACGAGTGTTATATCCGCACCGGGGATAACGCCCATATCCAAAAAATGTTGGCGTAAAGACCCTTCGCCGCCGACTTTTGTGACGGTGGCTGTTTTTCCTATGGGTAATTCGTTAACTTTCATGATATTGTTGCTCCTTGCTGTACGTCTTTGCGGAGTATCGCAAATTGTCGAAAAATTCGGGTTCAACATATTATAATTCACACCGCCGAACTTGTCAATTACGGCATCGAAGAAAGTAAAAAAGTTGCGGAAGATGAAAAAAATTCAATTAAAAAACAGGTCGTAAGGGGATAGAAAAAACGAAGTCAGCATAAAACATTTGATTTTTAATATTTGTTGATTGTATCGACTAAGGGGTTCTACAGGTGTTGCTCACACCCGTAAAACCCCTTATCATTTGTAATATAACTGTTTTATGCGGTCTGCTTTTTGCATTCCTTTTTTTATCTTTGAACTCTGCCGGAACCGTCGCCACCCGCAAGTTTTTCAACTTCGTTCACGCTGACTCTGTTGAAATCGCCTTCAACCGAGTGCTTGAGTGCGGAAGCTGCAACGGCGAATTCTATTGCGGACTGCGTATCTTTACCGCTGAGAAGCGCATAAATAAGACCGCCACCGAAACTGTCACCGCCACCGACACGGTCAACAATGTGCAAGTGGTATTCTTTCGAAAAGCAGAATTCGTTGCCGTCGTAAAGCATAGCCGCCCAATTGTTGTCGCTTGCGGAAATGGAGGTACGCAATGTGATTGCGACTTTTTCAAAACCGAATTTATCGGCGAGTTGTTTTGCAACGGATTTGTAACCATCTTTATTGAGTTTTCCACCGTATATATCGGTGTTTTCAGCCTCAATGCCGAAAACGTCTTTCGCATCTTCCTCGTTCGAAATGCAGACATCAACGTATTTGCAAAGTTCTGTCATAGCCGTTTTCGCCTGTTCACGAGTCCACAGTTTGCCACGGTAGTTAAGGTCGCAGGAGATTTTTACGCCTCTTTCTTTTGCTGCGATGCAGGCCTCTTTGCATATTTCAACAAGGTTTGAGCCGAGTGCGGGCGTGATTCCGGTGAAATGGAACCAGTCGGCACCTTCGAATATTTCGTTCCAATCGAAATCCGATGCGGATGCTTCCTGTATGGCGGAGTGCGCACGGTCATAAATACAGACACTGCCACGTTGCGAGGCACCTTTTTCAAGGAAATATATTCCCACTCTGTCACCGCCACGCACGATTTTCGATGTATCGACACCGAAATATCTTAAAGAGTTTACCGCCGCTTGACCTATGGCGTGTTCGGGAAGTTTTGTTACATAAACAGAGTCGAATCCGTAGTTTGCAAGCGAAACCGCAACGTTAGCTTCACCGCCGCCGAATGTTGCGTTGAGTTGATCGTCTTGAAAAAAACGGTAATATCCGTTAGGGGCAAGGCGAAGCATTATTTCGCCGAAAGTAACAACTTTAGCCATTTGAACGTGCCTCCTTTACAATTTCAACCGACTTTTTGCAAAGGTCGGTTATTTCATCCCACTTGCCGTTATCGATGAGGTCTGCGGTAACCATATAAGAACCGCCACAAGCCGCAATAACGGGGCAGGAGATGTATTCTTTAAGGTTTTTAAGACTTATACCGCCCGTGGGCATAACCTTGAACATCGGGAACGGAGCGCTCATCGCTTTGATTTTCGCAAGTCCGCCGGATTGTTCGGCGGGGAAGAATTTTAAAACATCAAGACCGAGCCTGTAGGCGGTGTGATAATCGGTCGGGGTGGTGCAACCCGCATAAATCGGAATGCCTTTTTCCTGACAGTATTTAACAATATATTCGTCAAGACCGGGTGTAACAATGAATTTTGCGCCCGCTTCAATCGCTTCGTCAACCTGTTCGGTAGTAAGCACGGTTCCCGCACCGACGAGCATTTCGGGTACTTTTTCACTCATAAGTTTTATTGCGGTTGCCGCACCCGATGCACGGAATGTTACTTCCGCAACGGGCACTCCGCCTTTTACGAGTGCTTCGGCGAGTGCTACGGCATCTCTTTCCGGATGGTTGAGTTTTATAACCGGAACAACGCCGATTGACATAATTTTTTCGGAAATAGCGTTCATAATAAATACTCCAATCAGTTTTTGTTTGCTTTTTCGCATGCTTCGAAAAGACCGTTTATATAAGTGGCGCCTAAAGCACGGTCATAAAGTCCGTACCCCGGTTTGCCGGTTTCACCCCAAATCATTCTGCCGTGATCGGGTCTTACATAACCGTCGAAATCGGTTTCGACAAGTGCTTTTACGATTTCATACATATCAAGACTTCCGCATTTTGAAAGGTGACCCTGTTCTTCAAAACTGCCGTCGGGAAGAACAAGCACTTGGCGAATGTGCATAAATGCTATTCTGCCCGCCGCACTGTATTTTCGCACCATCGCAACAACGTCGTTGGTGGCGGCACACCCCAAAGAACCGGTGCAAAGACAAAGGCTGTTTGCGGGGCTGTCGACAATGGCAAGCATTCTGTCGAGGTTTTCTTCGGAGGTAATGATTCGTGGAAGCCCGAAAATGGGGTAGGGCGGGTCATCGGGATGTATAGCCATCCTTACACCGCATTCTTCGGCAACGGGAATGACCTTTTTCAAAAATCTTTCAAGGTTCTTGAAAAGCCCCTCGGAACCGATTTCGCCGTAAGCGGTAATAAGTTCACGGACTTCTTCCTGAGTGTAACTTGAATCCCAACCGGGAAGATGAATGTCGTCTTTAAGTGGGTCAAGGTCTTTCATTTGATCCCAATACATTACAAGACTTGTTGAGCCGTCGACGGCTTTTTTGTCAAGTTGAGTGCGTGTCCAGTCGAATACGGGCATAAAGTTGTATGTTACGCATTTTACACCGTATTTTGCACAACGGCGGATGTTTTCGCAATACACATCAATAAGCCTGTCGGCGTCGGGCTTGCCGAGTTTGATGTCCTCGTGAACGGGAATCGACTCGACAACATCGAAAACAAGATTGTTTTCGGCACATTGCTCTTTTATTTTTTTAATACTTTCCTCCGGCCACACTTCGCCCGGTTTTACGTCGTATACAGCACTTACCACGCTGTGCATATTCGGTATTTGGCTGATATACCTGAGCGAAACGGGGTCGGAGTCGCCGTACCAACGAAATGACATTTTCATAGCAGATGCCCTCCCGAAAAATGTTTCATTTGCTTTAATACGATTAGAGTATATCACGAAATATTTACAATACAAATTGTGTATATTGTTTGACATATTGTAAATGTTGCTGTAATATGAAAAGAGATTACAATAAAGTTTTTTCAAAGAGGGTAAAAATATGCAAATTCGACCCCAAAGTTTTCAAACACGTCAAAATATGGAAAAAAGCACGTTCGAAGTTTTTCATTATTGCGACTTAAAACCCGAAACCGTTGCCGTGCATCATCACGATTTTTATGAAATATATTTCTTTCTCGGCGGTGATGTCGAATACCGTGTTGAGGGCAGAACATATCTTTTAAAACCGGGCGACCTTTTGTTGATAAATCCACGGGAACTGCATCAGCCGATAGTGAGGCACGGTGCAACTTACGAGCGAATTGTTTTGTGGATAGATAAAAACTACCTCGAAAATTTCGAAAACGGTAGCGTGAGCCTTACACGGTGTTTTGATATACAGTCGCCGACGCATTCTAATATTTTAAGACCGACAGGTATTCAGCGATCGAAAATTTCGGATTATCTGAACAGTATGATTACCGAATATTACGGCGATGGCTACGGTGCGCAACTGAGTGCCGACGGGTTGTTTTTGCAACTTATGATTGAAATAAACCGTTTGGCGTTGCAAAAGGGCAGAACAGCCGAACCCGTTAACGACACGTTATTTATAACACAGGTGCTTTCATTTATAAACGAGCATTACAACGAAGATTTGTCGTTGGACGGTATCGCACACAAGTTTTTCGTCAGTAAATATCACCTTTCTCACGAATTCAGCCGTTGGGTAGGCACAAGCGTATACAGATATATAATGTTAAAACGTCTTCTCAACGCAAAAGAACTTCTGGAAAAAGGCTTTGCACCCGGTTTTGTGTATCACGAATGCGGATTTCAGGATTACGCCAATTTTTACAGGGCTTTTAAGTCGGAATACGGCGTCAGTCCGAAAGCGTTCGGCATCAAAAGTCAGTGATAGAATAAAATCAATATTAAGAATCAATATTATAAATCGAGGCTCACTTTCGTGAACCTCGATTTTTTAATGGTTTTTGCAGATCTTATTCACCCTTGGGTGCATAAAGATCTTTAAGTCTGAGAAGATGCTCGTATCTTTCAAGAGCAGTCTGTTCGGACTGTGCAAAGAGTGTTTCCGCTCTTTCGGGGAACGAACGTGTAAGAGAAGAATAACGTGCTTCGTTAAGAAGGAATGCTTTGTAGTCGCCTGTTGCGGGTTTTGAATCGATTGAGAAAGGATTCTTGCCTTCCGCTTTGAGGGCGGGGTTGTAACGGAACATATTCCAGTAACCGCATTCAACAGCCTTCTTCATTTCGTTCTGGCAGTTGATCATACCGCCTTTGATTGAGTGCATTTCACAGGGGGAGTATGCGATGATGAGCGAAGGACCGTTATATGCTTCAGCCTCTTTGATTGCTTTAAGAGTCTGATTTTGGTCAGCACCCATAGCGATTTGAGCGACATAAACATAGCCGTAACTCATTGCGATTTCGGCAAGGCTCTTTTTGGCGATCGCTTTACCCGCTGCCGCGAACTGAGCGACCTGACCGATGTTGGAAGCTTTGGAAGCCTGTCCGCCTGTGTTGGAGTAAACTTCGGTATCGAATACCATGATGTTTACATCTTCACCGCTTGCGAGAACGTGGTCAACACCGCCGAAGCCGATGTCGTATGCCCAAC
>CAYPAB010000002.1:0-70119 GCA_964408605.1 uncultured Eubacteriales bacterium | reverse complement strand
GGAGCGGGTGATGGGAATCGAACCCACACGACCAGCTTGGAAGGCTGGGATTCTACCATTGAACTACACCCGCATGTGTCACAACGTTAGTCATTTTATCACAACAGCGTTATGTTGTCAAGGTCAAATTATCAAATTATGAAATTTTTTCATTTAATTTTCACCTAAATTTTCAACGCCCGTACAATACTCGCTGTTTGCCTCTGTTATTACCGTTTCGATAATTTTACCGCGATAGTCTTTGTCGCCGAAAATCCGAACCGGTGTGTAGTTTTCGGTGTAACCCTCGTTGAATCCGTCACGGCGTGTTTCGAAAAGCACCGTAACTGTTTTGCCTATTTGATTTTTCATAAATTCGGCACGTAATTCGTCTGTTACAACCGAAAGTGCGGCGGCACGTTCCTCTTTTACGGCGTTCGGCAACTGCACCATTCCGGCGGCAACCGTGCCTTCACGAACCGAATAGGGGAATATATGAACTTTTTCGAATCCGACACGCTTAACAAACTTAACGGTTGTGTTAAAATCTTCGTCGGTTTCGGTCGGGAATCCGACCATTACATCTGTTGTGAGCGTTGCATCTTTAAATGTTTTTCTTAATTTAAGCGCAAGATTTTCATAATCGAGTGCGGTGTAGTGCCTGTTCATTTTTTTCAAAACGGAATCGCAACCGCTTTGAACGGAAATGTGGAATTGGGGACAAAGTTTTTTCAACTTGCCGAGTTTTTCAATCATTTCATCTGTGATGTGATCGGGTTCCAACGAACCGAGTCTGATTCTTTCTATACCGTCGTATTTTTCCGCTAAGAGTAACGCATCCGGCAGAGAGTACGGCGTGTTTTTGCCGTAGTCGGAAAGGTTTATGCCGACAAAAACAATTTCTTTGTAGCCGTTTTCGGCAAGAGTTTTTAACTCTTTGTCTATATCTTCAAGTTTTTTCGAACGTGACCTGCCACGTGCGGTGGGGATAAGACAGTAAGAGCAAAACCTGTCACAGCCGTCTTGAATCTTCAAAAACGCCCTTGTGTGGCCGTCAAAACGAGTTATGCCGTAGCCTAAAAACACATCGCCTGTTTCGTGTTCGACACGCATATTGACCGTTTCACGGCTTTTAAGGTGCTTTTCAACAGCATCAACAATATTTATATTACTGCGGTTTCCGAGAAAAACATCAACTTCGGGCAAATCGTTTATTAACTGTTTTTCAGCTTGTGAAGCGCAACCCGTAAGCACCAAAACGCAATTCGGGTTTTGCTTTTTCAACCGGCGCACGGTTTGACGTGTTTTTCTTACACTTTCAGCGGTAACGGTGCATGAGTTTACAACAGCGATATCGGCATTTAAAACGCTGTCGGTGACAGAATACCCCGAACGTTCGAAAAGTTCGGCAATTTCCTGCGTTTCGTACTGATTGACTTTACAACCGAGAGTATAAAAATAGATGTTCATGCACTGTTCCTCACAAAAAAATCACTCCCGAATTTCTTCGGGAGTGAAATTATAACATATATTACCGATAAGTTCAAGTTTATTTACCGGGGAAAACACCGTTCTGGAAAATATCGGAGAAACCGTTACCGGAACCTGTAACAGCGGTAACGATGCTGTCTAAGAACTGACAGATTGCTTCAAGGAGTGCATCCATTGTATTGTCTTCGTTGGGCAATTCACCGTTGTGACCTACTCTGTAAATAGCGTCTTCGATTCTTTCGGTTGCCGCTTCAGCGGAGGTAGGTTCGCAAATTGTGTTGTTGAGGAAAACAAAGCATTCTTTGTATGCGGCGATGAGTTCATCCATATCAGCCTGTGAGCATACTAATTCTTTACCGGTTGTGTCAACCGTTTTGCCTGCGGAGTAGTTTGTGATTAAGGTAGATGCTTCGTTTAATCTCCAACGGAAGATGTTTCTTGTGTTACGTGTGCCGTTGAACTGCGGGAAGTTGGGATCGTCATTTACGGATTTAACATCACCTGTGATAAGACGTCCGATAAGAGCGATAATAGCATCGTTTCTTCCTACTTCGTGATGCTGATTTTGATAGAACCACGATGTGTTGACAAACGCACATGTTGAAATATCAAGACTGCCGTCGGGGGAGATAATTGCATCATCCGAGAAAAGGATATCGTCTGCAAGGATTTTGCCGGCGGGTGCGTAAGTAGCACCGAGAGATGTAGAGTCGATATCAATGATAGCGTCGCTGTTTGTTGTGTCGGAAGACCTCATAGCGCCGAAGAAGTTGTAATCTTTAACGCTGTAGTCAAGACCGTAACCGCTGACGTTGTGAACAAGTCTGCCGTTTGAGGCAAAAGCGTTGAGGTTGTCAACAAGATCGAGTTTAGCGGTTTGGAAAGCGTCGAGTTTCGGAGCGAGTTCGGAATAAGAAGAATCGGTCCAAATTTCGTTGTATTTAGCCTTAACATCATCGTAACGGTCGGTGGGAATCATTGACCAGAACTGAGGGCAGTTAAGCATAAGCGTGTCAATAAGACCGTCAACAGCACCCGAAAGTATGGAATAAACAACTTTTTTCGGCATAATTTTGAGTGCGATGTTAATTATGTAACCCAAAGTTCCGTAATCTTCCGATTCTTTCATAATCAAGGGAAGATATTCGTTAAAGAAGAAATGTTCGTATTCGGGGTGTTCGGGGTCATTAACTTTAAATTTTCTGAGATAGAAGTCACCCATAACATCGGTGCCCTGGAGACAGGAAACGACGTTTACGATTCTGTTGAGGTCGGGGTAACCCGTGTTTTTCATGAGTTCCATGTAAGCGGTGAGAATTGTACCGCCCAAAGAGATGGAAACGATGTTGACTTTGTCAACGCCTTTTTGCTCTTTGACGAATTGAATGTATTCGTCAAGACCTTTTGCGGATTCCATCGGATCACCGATGAGGGGGAATGCGTAAAGATAAAGGTCGTTTTCGTCAAGAATGGCTTTTTTTACAACTTCACCGGTTGTGACATCGATTGTGTCTTCGGTGAGGATTCTCATGGGGATCATTCTGTAGAAATAGTTTTTGTCGTCTTCGTTCATTCCGCCGACGGAAGTTTTGTAAGAAACTGTTTTGAGGTTGTTTACGGGATTACCGCTTTTGTCGGAAGCTTGAATAGCGAAAATTTCCTGAACGGTTTTGTAAACGCCTTCGCGAAGTTTTCCGTCGTCGTCGTTTTGAGTGATAAGCGCCCTTGTGAGCGGAGCGACGAGGTTGTTTGTGATTGTGGGAAGAATCGTTGAAGAATCAAGGATAAGAAGACCGCCCGAAAGTTCTTCGCCGTCTTTGTTGTAGACGGGGTAACCGTCTTCATCGGCAAGGTAAGAAATGGACTGGCTGATACCGGGGAGGATGATAGTGGGATAAACTACTTCATCCGCTGTTGTTTGCTGACCGCCGTTGCCGTTGGTGTTGTTGTCGGTGCCTGCGAAGAAGTTGGGAGTCGACTGGATGAGGTCGATTGCTTCTTCGACGCTGCCGGCGTTTATGACGGTTGAACCGTCGGCAACTTCGGTAGTTGAATTGTTGTGGTTTTTGATGAATAAGCCGGCAATGGCAATTGCACCCGCACTGAAGACCGAAACAGTCATGATCACTGCAAGAACAACGGCAATTACACGTTTTCCTGTCTTTTTCATAGAAAAGGCTCCTCCTTGAGTTTTTATACGTATAACAATATATCATATTTTTCCAAAAAATACAATACTGTTATCATTATTATTTTTCAACAAAAAGATTGCGTTCGATTTGTTGACTTTAACACCGCTTAAATATATAATTGTTAACACAACATAAAACAAACGTCAATCGCATATATTCTTTTGAATATAAAGTTCAAAGGAGTGTGTATTCTTGTTTGTTGTTTCTCTTTCTTCAAAAAAATTCAAAAAGGTAATACTTCCCGTTTTCGGTTTGGTTGCCGTTGTTTGCGCTGTTGTGCTGTTTAGGTGCTTTTTGCCGTCGAACGGTGAAAAAACCGCTGTCGAATCGGTCGGCAAAAACATCGGCGGTTCGTCGCAGGTGCTGTCGTTTATATCTTCTTTCGGCTGGGAGGTTGACGAGGAACCCGACGAAGTCAGAGAAGTGATTATTCCGGCGGAGTTTGACGACGTTTACGAAAATTACAACGCCATTCAGTTAAAACAGGGGTACGATTTGCGAAATTATGCCGGTGAGCGTGTTAAAAGATGGACTTACACCGTTCGAAATTACCCCGATTATACAGATACGGATTGCATAAAAATCAATGTGCTTGTTTATGACGGCGAAGTTATCGGCGGTGACGTTTGTTCCGTTAGGTTAGATGGTTTTATGCACGGCTTCAAAGAGTAAAGAAAAAGGAGTTTTTCGGTGAAAAAAGAGCGGATTGATAAAGTTATCGCTTCTCAGGGGATGACCTCAAGAAGCGAGGTTAAAGCGCTTATAAAAAAAGGCGAGGTTACACTTAACGGCGAAACCGTTACCGACTGTTCCGTAAAAGTGTCGCTTGAAGATAACATAACCGTAAGGGGCGAACATCTTTTTCAAAAAGAGCATATTTACATAATGCTCAATAAACCGCGCGGTGTAGTCAGCGCCTCAAACGATAAAAACGAAAAAACGGTTGTTGATATCGTTCCCGACGAATTTAAAAGAAAAAACCTTTTTCCGGCGGGGCGTCTTGACAAGGACACAACGGGATTTTGCCTTATAACCGACGACGGCGAGTTTGCCCACGGAATACTTTCGCCGTCACGCCACGTAACGAAAACGTATATCGCAAAACTTTCGAACCCGATTGATTACGAAAAAGCGAAAAAAGGTTTTTCCGAAGGCGTAACGCTTTCCGACGGCACGGTTCTTTTGTCTGCCGTTCTTACGCTTGTTGAAGATTCGGACAACCCCGTTTTTAAAGTTGTGATCAAAGAGGGGAAATATCACCAAGTTAAAAGAATGTTCGGTGTGTTCGGTGCGACTGTGACGGAACTTGAGCGAATCGCAATAGGCGGTTTGACGTTGGACAAGCGTTTGAAATCGGGGGAATCAAGACTTTTAACGGATGCGGAAATCAAGAGCATTGTTGAAAATGACGAAAAATTATGATATAAAATAATGTATGCTTTTTTGCATATAAAACAAGTTTTTTTGTCGTAAAATTAACATTTTGCATAAAAAAATTTGGAAAATATAAAAAAAAGACTTGCAAAGTTGTGCAAAGTTGTGTATTATGTATAACTGATAAGTGGTGAATTTGTTAAATACTATCGGAGGTCTTTGTAATGTCCAATAGATTATTCCAAGGGATTATTCATCAAATGCGTGATGTCGTTGACAGAACCATCGGCGTTATCGACGAATCGGGTGCTGTTATTTCATGCAGTGATTTAGGCAGAATAGGTGAAATACGTTCGAACAACCTTATTTCGATTTTTTCATCTTCTTCGCCTGTTCCGAGTGATGGATATCTTTATCAAACGTTCGGAACACATATGCATCCCGAATACGCTGTTTTCGTTGAAGGGGAGGATGCCGCCGCCCACAATTACATAGGTGTGCTCGGTGTTTCGCTTTCAAGCATAAAGCAGTTCTACGATGAAAAATACGACCGAAGCAATTTTATCAAAAACATTATTCTTGATAATATTCTTCCCGGTGACATTTACCTTAAAGCACGTGAACTTCATTTCAACAATGAAGCATCGAGAGTCGTTTTGCTTATAAGACTCGCCGACAGAAACGATGTTTCGGTTTTCGATGTTATCCAAAACCTTTTCCCCGACAAAACCAAAGATTTTGTTATCAATATCAGCGAATTCGATATTGCCCTCGTTAAAGAGGTCAAATCCGATATCGACAGCAAAGATTTGGAAAAACTCGCACGTTCGGTTTCCGATTCTCTTTCGTCGGAATTCAATTCACACGCTCTCGTCGGCATCGGTACACCCGTTGTCGGTGTTAAGGATCTTGCACGCTCGTTTAAAGAGGCGCAGGTCGCACTCGAAGTCGGCAAAGTTTTCGATACCGAGCGTAACATCGTAAGTTATGAGCATTTGGGTATCGCAAGGCTTATTTATCAACTTCCCACAACTCTTTGTGAGATGTTCCTTAAAGAAATCTTCAAAGTCGGCTCCATCGAAACGCTTGACCAGGAAACACTTTTCACTATTCAACGCTTTTTCGAAAACAACCTCAACGTTTCCGAAACATCAAGAAAACTCTTTGTTCACAGAAATACCCTCGTTTACCGTCTTGAAAAGATCAAAAAACTCACGGGTCTTGATTTAAGAGAGTTCGATGACGCAATCGTATTCAAAGTTGCGTTGATGGTCAAAAAATATCTTGATGCTAACCCTGTTAAGTATTGATCGTTGCGAGATATTTATTAAAAAACTGTAAATTTTTAAATTTATGCACATTTTTTTGCAAAAGGGTTACATTTTGTAATAAAATGTGCTATAATTTTTTTAAATTAAAAATAAAGTCGGGTGTTATTCTTGATTAAGTTTGATAATGTGTCGAAAGTATACGAAGACACTAACACAAAAGCCCTGAGCGATTTCAGTTTGGAAATCGAAACAGGCGAGTTCGTTTTTATTGTAGGTTCCTCCGGCGCCGGCAAAAGTACGCTTTTGAAACTTATGATGCGTGAGGAAGTTCCCACATCCGGTAACATAAACATAAACGGTTACGATTTAAATAAAATCAAAAAGAAAAAAATTCCTTTTTTCAGAAGAACATTGGGAATAGTTTTTCAGGATTTCCGCCTTATACAGACAATGAACGTATATGACAATGTCGCATACGCCATGCGTGTTATCGGCTCAAGGGAAAATGCCATAAGAAAACGTGTTCCTTACCTTTTGGGCCTTGTCGGTTTAAATTCAAAGGCACGTTCGAAGCCAAATCAACTTTCCGGCGGTGAACAGCAACGTGTTGCTCTTGCAAGGGCACTTGCGAATAACGCAAACACCATCATTGCGGACGAGCCCACAGGCAACGTCGACCCCAAAATGTCTTATGAAATCGTCGATTTGCTCAATCACATCAACGCCGACGGCACAACCGTTATAATGGTTACGCATGACCTTCATCTTGTTAAAACATTCAATCACAGGGTCATTACAATTAAAAACGGTGTTATCGAGTCCGACTGTCCCGATGCATCTCACATTGACGTTGAACCTTATAAATTTGAAAATCCCGAAGATAACGTCGGTTCTTACTTTATTGAAGAAAGTGGCGAGGATCTCGATTATCTTTTCCAAAATTACGCAGGTGATACATCTGCCGACGGTTACGATGGGGCAACCGAGCCCGTACCCGCCGAAGATACTGAGGCAGAGGGGGGCGAAGCACAATGAAAGGCGCAAGTTTAGGTTACCTTACACGTGAAGGATTCAGAAATATATGGGTAAACAGGTTGCTTTCGTTGGCAACGGTTGTCGTGCTTGTTTCCTGTCTTGTTATTGTCGGAAGCGGTACGCTCATTTTCCTTAATATTAACTCCGTTCTTGACCTTATCGAGGATCAAAACGTCATAATGGTTTATATTAAAGACGAAGCGAACCAACAGCAGATGGACACTTTAAAAGAACGCCTGCTCGCCACGGAGAATATCGACAATGTTGAATTCGTTTCACGTGAGGATGCGTTTGAACGCCAAAAAGTCGCATACGGCGACAAGGCCGCACTTCTTGACGGGCTTTCGGCGGATATTCTTCCCAATGCATACAAAGTTACGGTTAAAGATATCGCTCAGTTCGATTCAACCGTTGCATCTGTAAAAAAACTTGAAAATGTCTTGCAAATACACGAAAACAGCGAACTTGCGGGCAAACTTGCAAGCATACGTGACGCCGTTACTTATGTTTCCGTCGGTATTGTTGCGATTTTGTTTTTCGTTTCGCTCTTTATAGTCGCCAACACCATCCGTATCACAATATTCAACAGGCGACTTGAAATCAGCATTATGAAGGCGGTCGGCGCAACAAATACCTTTATAAGATGGCCCTTTATGGTCGAGGGTATTCTGCTTGGTGTTTTCTCGGCGGTATTCGCTTTGGGTATTCAGTACGGCATTTACGCAGTCGCATCGATTTGGCTTTCCGATATTATGGCTATGCTCGGTGGTAGCGTCGTAAACTTTGCCGACTACATTTGGTACATTTTTGCGATATTCGTATTCATCGGTATGTTTATCGGTTCGTTCGGAAGTGTCATTTCACTTAATAAATATTTAAAGGAGCATAGCAATGTTGTTGACAACGATTGATAAAACAAAAAAAATACTTTGTATAATTCTCGCTCTTGTTTTCGTTTCGAGTGCATTCACTCTCAGCACATATGCTCTTACAGACGAAGAAAAGCAGGAATACCAAAACAAAATCGACGAAATCAAACAGCAAATTGAAGATAACAAGAAAAAAATCGATGCTCTCGATCAAGAGGCATCGCAGTATGACGGCGAAATTTCCTCGTTACAGGATAAAATTGCCGTTCTTCAAAGTCAAGTAGACCTCTACAATCAAGAAATAGCGCTTATTGATGAGGATATTGACAGAATAGATTCTCAAATTGACGGCATTCAAAATGAGATCGACTCTTTGAACAAACAAATCAAAGAACTTGACGACCAAGTTAAACAACTTGAGCAGGAAAAAGCCGAAACATACGACCTTTTGGGCGAAAGAATCCGTGCATCTTATATGTCGGGTGCCGGAAGTTCTCTTGAATATATTTTCACATCCGACGAATTTGAATTTCAGTCGTATCTTGAACGTGTGGAACTTCTTCAGAGAATTGCCGAACACGACGACGAAATAGTTAAAGAACTTGAAAAAAATATTGAAGATATAGCGGTAAAAGTTACCGAAATCGAAGATATGAAAACAAGGCTCGGCACAAAAATCACCGAACTTGACGATGCAAAAAAAGAGTACGAGGCAAAGAAGCAGGAACAGGTCGATGCCCGTAAGATCGTTGAAGATTCCGAAGCCGAAATTCAAGCCGATCTTGACAAGGTTGTGTCTGTTGTTAACGGTCTTGATGCACAAAGTCAAGAGTACAAGGATGCGATCGAAAAGCGTGAAAAGGCGATTCTCGAACTTGAAAACAAACTTTCCGAAAAGAATGTTTATTACGGTTCGGGTAATGCCGGCAATATGGTTTGGCCCTTGCCATACGGCGATGTTTATGTTTCTTCTCGTTTTAAATACCGTTGGGGTAAACAGCACAACGGCATAGATACCTGCCGTTGGTCGGGCACACACGGTGCCGATGTTGTTGCCGTTAAAAGCGGTACTATCGAAGTCGCAAACTGGGGTTACGGCGGTGGCTACGGCAACTATGTTGTTGTTAACCACGGCGACGGTGTTCTCACATACTACGCTCATTTGTCGAATATTACCGTCAGCGTCGGTCAGTCCGTTCAACAAGGGCAGGTTATCGGTCAAGCGGGTAACACGGGTTATTCGTTCGGTGCGCACCTTCACTTCGGTTTGATGATAAACGGCAGTTGGGTCGATCCGCTTAAATACCTTGACGGCGGTTCTTCGATACAGTGTACCGATTAGGTTAATATGCTCTTAGTTTAATAAAAAACGCTCCTTTTTCATATATTGAAAAGGGGCGTTTTTGTGTTAATAATTAAAATGAAACAAAGTGAAGATACCGAACAAAAAACAAGCAGATTCAAACGGCGAAAAAAACACACGGATGTTTCCGTTGAACGAAAAAATCTGAAGATCGGAAACGATATTCATACGGTAGTCAACTTACCGCCGGAATGTTGCCGTACCGAAGAATTTCAACGGTTAATAAAACTGTATAAAGGCAAAATTTTAGTGCCGGATAATTTTACATTCAAAAGTGATATTGCGGAATGCCTGTTTGATACGACACCGTACTGTAAAAGGGCGCTTTTGTCGGCGTTCGTTAAGAGTTATGCGGGGAGTTTGAACTTTTGCGAAACGGTTTGCGTTGCCGACGGTGATTTCAGGCTTACGCAAGAATACGCCGATATCGCAAAAGTTGTGAGAAGGCTTGTCATTTTAACCGAAAGCACGTTGAATACTCAAAAGTTTTCCGATTATTGTTTTTTGAATCTCGGCACGGCGGTATCTGTTTGTGATTCGGAAGAATGCTGTAAATATGATGTTTTTTTGGATTTAAACAGAATTACCGAAGACGGCTGTGCCGATGTTGAATACGTAAACAAAACAGTTAAACTTTTTCCCGACCCCGATTACTATGTCTGCGGTAAAGATACTGCGGAAATCGTGTCCTACGGTATACCCGTAAAAACCGCCTGTGCGGCACTTAATGTGAAAAAATGCGAGGAAATCAATTGGAAATACGTAAAAAGAATTAAGTGAAGTAATTATGTTGATAAACTAATACTGTGGTATTATAATATGTGTGTAAGTAATACTGTGGTATTTGTTAGAGGTGCTGTATGAAAAAGGATTTAATAATATATCATGGCTCTCAACAGATTGTTGAAGTGCCGAAATTCGGTGTAGGTAAAACATATAACGATTACGGTCAAGGGTTTTATTGTACAGAGAGTATTGAACTTGCAAAAGAGTGGGCGTGTCCGATTAAAAATGACGGTTATGCCAACAAATTTGTTATGCATTTTGACGGTTTGAATGTTTTGCATCTGACAAACGGTGAGTTTAGCATTCTAAATTGGCTTGCTATTCTCTTTAAAAACAGAAAGTTTGATATTACATCTCCCGTGGGCAACAGTGCAAGAGATTTTATTCTTTCGAAATTTTTGCCCGATACAGATAATGTAGATGTAATAATCGGATACAGAGCCGACGATTCGTACTTCTCGTTCGCAGAAGATTTTGTTAATAACGTGATTTCATTAAGAGATTTGGAAACGGCGATGAAACTCGGTACTTTGGGTGAACAAGTTGTTCTTGTTTCGGAACGCTCATTCAAACAAATTGAATTCATTGAGCAAGAAACAACAGATTACCGAGAATACTACTTTAAGAGAACCCAAAGAGATAAAAAAGCAAGAGAGACATACACTTCCCGAAAGAAAAACTTACAGCAGTTAATAAACGATGTTTTTATTCTTGATATAATCAGAGAGGATATGAAGAATGATGACCCACGCTTACAATCAGTTATATTTGGCTAAAACTTCAAGAAGTATAGGCAATATGCTCCACGATGCCGTGTATGAGTTCGGCATGGACGGTGCCGATTTTTTTAACAGATTTATTCAATCCGGTGTTGCCGAACAGATTGAGAACGGAAATCCAAAGTATATAGCAGGGAAAAGCGGCTTGGAACTTTTTATGGAGGTTATGGAAAAGACAACAGGCGAAAACCCGAATCCCGAACTTATTGAAGTTTTTGACAGAAGTGATGTGTATTGGGTCGGCTGGATGCTTGCACATTATCAATGGTATTCGGGAAAAACCTTTAAAAGTATTCTTGATACAGTACCGTTTGATGAGTTGCTCGCTCTTTACGGAACACTTCACGAAGCCGATATAAACAAAAGTTATGAAGTAATTGACGAACACTTCAAACAAAGCGAAAGCAAACTGAAAAAAGTAAGAAAACAATGCAAAATAACACAGGAACAACTCGCAAATGAGTCGGGTGTGTCAATCAATACAATACGTGCCTATGAACGGGGGAGTAAAGATTTAAACAAAGCCCGATTTGATATAATAACGCAACTTGCAAAAGCATTGAAGTGCGAAATTTCCGATTTAACCGAATGAGTTTTATAATAAAATAAGAGTGTTATAACAGCCTTTCCCAAACCTCGGAAGGGCTTTATAATTTGTTTAATAATTTATTTGTTAATTATTTCTAATAAATTGTTGAATTATTTAAAAATATATGTTAAATTATTAAAAAGACGAAAATGGTCGGCGAGTAAATGGCAGAAACAGATGGCGAGCCGAACAAACGGCGCTTTGCATCAAACCGAACAACAAACAGCATCCGTGCGGAAGTACGGCAGAAAGAGAGGACTAGTTATGAAAAAACGAATTGTAAGCATTTTCCTGATATTGTGCATACTCTTGTGTTCAATGCCGACATATGTTTTTTCTGCGACGGCGGAATCCGGTGCGACGGTTACATACACCGCAATCGACGGAACCGCCGGTAACTCCGGAGAGAGTTATTCGAACATTTTTGACGGTAAAAACAGCTACACCCGTTTTACAAAATGGTGTGTGCAAGATATTACCGCGGGTAACCCGTATGTTGTGATAAAGGCGTCAAGCGCCGTGATGCTTAATAACTATACTTTTATTACGGGTAACGACACCGCTTCGCATCCCGAAAGAAACCCGAAAGCGTGGACTGTTTACGGCTCTAACGATTACAACGAGAGTGCAAAAACGGGTACATGGGCTGTAGTGCATACCGTTACAAACGGCGAAATGCCCTCGGCGAATTTTACCGGCAAGTCGTTTAGGGTAAACGACAACACGCTTTATAAGTATTTTAAGATTGTTATAACCGAAGTTGCTTCAACGGAGAATAACAAACTTTTCCAACTTTGCGGTATAGAAATTTTGGGGCAAGTATCAAGTGCGGATATTGTGTGCACCCCGATTGACGGTACCGAGAATGACTCAAATGATTCACAAAATTACGATAAACTTATCGACGGCAACAAAAACACAAAGTGGTGCTACAGCAGTGAAAACGAACTATACATCGTTATGGAAACATCAAGGCCGGTTGCTGTGAACGGCTATACCTTTACCACCGGTAACGATACGGGTAGTGTGTCTGTTGCCAACGGCAGGAATCCGAAAACATGGCAACTTTACGGTTGCAATGATTATAACGAGACCGATAAAACCGGCTCTTGGGTTGTTTTGCACGGCGTTTTGAACGATACAACAATGGAAGACAAGGATTCAACCGATTACAGTTTTTATTTCGAAAATTCGGTTGAATATCAGTATTACAAACTGGTTATAAAAGCAAGTCAAAACGGCGAAATGATGCAACTTAGCGAAATGAAATTCAGTGCCGTTGGAAACGGTTGGTACACTCCCGTGGGCGGTAAGCCTATTTCTCTCGGTACCGGAGCAATGCTTAACCCCGTAAGTGGCAAGGGTCTGTGGCAACACGTTTATTTCGGAAATTACGAGGGAAATCCCATGGATTTCAGAATACTTCAAAAAAGCACAAACGACTTCACCGTTAAGAGAAATACACCGACTCTCTTTCTCGAAAATGCGGGATTTTTAAAGTATATGTGTTGGTCTTACGGTGAAGAAGGTACGATAACTCGGCAGTGGAGAGAAAGTTTGCCCAGACAAGAGTTGAACGGTACTTTTTTAACCGAAGCATTTAATACCGAAGAACAGAATGTACTGCATAAATCCAGAAAAAACACTCGCGGTGTTTTGGAAGCAAACACAGCGTATGCGTATTCCGAAACATTTGAAGATAAGGTTTTCATTCTCAGTTTTGATGAATATGTTACCCGTGATTATGGCTTTGGCGGGGCTTTGGATGAGTTTCATACTAACATATATAAAAGGATCGGACCCAATGACTATCACGCAGAGGAATACTACACAAGGACCAGATCCAACGATCCCAACAGGATGGTGGTATTAACCGGCACTGAAAGAAATCCTTACGATAAAGGACATAGCATTTATCAAGCAGCCAGATATTGCCCCGCAATTAACATACCGCTTTCATCGATTTTGTTCACCAAAAATGTTAACGGTGATGTAAACGGTTACGGCAATGACGATTACACCTGTAACAGAACAAATGATAAAATAAAGGTGTTTTACAAACTTTCCGTTTTGAACAGTGCACTCGGTGCAAGCGTTACGGGTAATGCGGTTAAAACCGGAGACAAGATAAAAATCCCTTACAGCGTTACCGGAGACAATGCAACACAACTTTCGGTAATGATACTCGACAAAGAATATAAAGCGGGCAATTCAAACAGTGCCGCACTTAAGTATTACGCAAAGTTGAAGGATGTTACATCGCAAAAAAGCGGTACAGCGGAATTTACTTTGCCGAGTGAATTTTCCTCAAAGACCCCCGGCAAGGATTATTATATTTATGTAACCGCCGAGGATATAAACGGCGAAAAGGAAACCGATTTTGCAAGCACACCCGTGCTTGTAACACCGAAATATCCCGTAACTTACAAGCCCGGTAAAGACGGTAAGGGCAGTGAGCAAACGGATTATAAAACCACAGACACGGCGTTGACGCTTAAAAAGTCGATTTTCTCTCGCACTAATTACACCCAAACGGGTTGGTCGCTGACCGACGGCGGTGCGAAAGTCTACGACCTCGGAGCAAGTTATACGGCAAACAGCGAACTTGTGCTTTACCCTGTGTGGACGAGAAGTGCATATACGGTAACTTACAGTGCGGGTAAAGACGGCACAGGCAGTATCGGTGCCGGCACAAAGACTCACGGTACGAACTTCACACTCAGTAAAAACACCTTTACACGCACGGGCTATACGCAAGTAGGCTGGGCAACATCCGACGGCGGTGCAAAAGTCTATGACCTCGGTGGCACCTATTCAACAGATGCCGATATTACGCTGTATCCCGTATGGAGTCTTAACACCTACACCGTGACTTATTCCGCAGGTGCAAACGGCACAGGCAGTATCGGTGCCGACACAAAGACTCACGGCACGGCTCTGACGCTCAGTAAAAACACCTTTACACGCACGGGCTATACGCAAGTAGGCTGGGCAACATCCGACGGCGGTGCGAAAGTCTATGACCTAGGTGGCAGTTATACGGCAAATGCCAATGTAACACTTTATCCCACGTGGAAGGTGAATAAATATACAATTACCGTTAAGCCCGAAAACGGCGAAGCGGACATTACATTGACGCAAGATTATAATACAACCGTTACCGCTCCGACCTTAACAAGACAAGGGTATGCGTTCGACGGTTGGGATAAAACATTTCCGAGTTCCATGCCGGCGGAGAATATGACCGTTACGGCAAAGTGGAAAGATGTTACCGCACCGACGGGTGAAATCAAAGTCGGCACAAACGGTTGGAAAACATTCATCAATAACATTACATTCGGTTTGTTCTTTAAAAATACACAGGAAGTTACGATTACGGCAACCGACAACAGCGGGGATGCCGTTAAAATCGAATATCTGTTGAGCAATCAGGAAATGACCGAAACAGTCCTCGCAGCCGCAACATTTACCGCATACAGCGATAAACTTACTCTTTCACCGAACAACAAATACGTTGTTTATGCAAAACTTACCGATGAAACGGGAAATGTGGCATATATCAATTCAAACGGTATTGTGCTTGATAACATTGTGCCCGTTATCGCCGGAATAACAAACGGTGAAACATATTGTTCGGCACAGACTGTTACCGTGACGGATGACTATATCGACACGGTGAAGGTCAACGATAATTCGGTTGAACTTAACACGAACGGACAGTTCACGTTATCGCCCGCCGAAGGCGAGCAAAAGATTGTCGCAACCGACGGTGCGGGCAATAAAGCTGAAATGACCGTTACCGTCAACAACGGTCATACAAACGAGTGGCATACTGAAAACGGCAAATATTGGGCGAAGTGTAAATACTGCGATTATGAAACCGAGAAAAAATCCGTTCCCGAAATAACGGTTAACGGTGCAAACAGGGTTTGCAGTACGCAAGATTATAACTTTACCGCTACATCGTCGGATAACACGGTCGTTATGAGATACGGCTATGAATTTGCGATGAAGGGCGACGGCGGAATCCCGATGGACTTCAAAAACGGTATATACAGCGACACGATTTCTTCCGACATACTCGAAAACGATGCTTCGTTTGTTCTTGTGGTAAATGCGGAGACCTCCGACGGATATGTTGTTACCGTAAGAAAAACCGTACAAATTCTTCAGCAACACACAGGTGGCACGGCGGATTGCAAACATAAGCCAAAATGTGATGTTTGCTGTGTCGAATACGGCGCTGTAAACCCCAATAACCACACAGGTGAAAAAGAGTGGACTACCAAAAACGCAACGCAGCACGAACAGAAATGGAACTGTTGCGGTACGATTGCAGTTGCACTCGAAAACCACGAGTGGGAAGGTGGCGTTTGTAAGGATTGCGGTGCCATAAGCGATACTCCTGTTGCCTCTATAAACTTCACGCTCGACACGAGCACCTACGCAATAGACAAAAAGATTGTTGACCTCAAAGTCAGTGGCACTAACGCCGGTCTTGTGGACATAGGCGGTGACGGTTATGGCTACGGTGACGGATATATTATTACAGAGAACAATTTTGATTTTGCTTCTTCGGGCATTTTTGACCGCAATATAACTTTCGCCGACGATACGACATATTACCTCTTTATTATGTTGGTTGCGCAGGAGGGTTACAGTCTTGAAAATTTGACGGCGACGGATATCGCTCTTAACGGCACTGTTGCGGAAAATCTGCAATTTGTTAATACCGAACTTGGTGTAGTTGGTGTTGCTCGATTTAAACTTCCGCAACTCTCGAACGCTTCCGTCAACTTCACGCTCGACACGAGCACCTACGCAATAGACAAAAAGATTGTTGACCTCAAAGTCAGTGGCACTAACGCCGGTCTTGTGGACATAGGCGGTGACGGTTATGGCTACGGTGACGGATATATTATTACAGAGAACAATTTTGATTTTGCTTCTTCGGGCATTTTTGACCGCAATATAACTTTCGCCGACGATACGACATATTACCTCTTTATTATGTTGGTTGCGCAGGAGGGTTACAGTCTTGAAAATTTGACGGCGACGGATATCGCTCTTAACGGCACTGTTGCGGAAAATCTGCAATTTGTTAATACCGAACTTGGTGTAGTTGGTGTTGCTCGATTTAAACTTCCGCAACTCTCGAACGCTTCCGTCAACTTCACGCTCGACACGAGCACCTACGCAATAGACAAAAAGATTGTTGACCTCAAAGTCAGTGGCACTAACGCCGGTCTTGTGGACATAGGCGGTGACGGTTATGGCTACGGTGACGGATATATTATTACAGAGAACAATTTTGATTTTGCTTCTTCGGGCATTTTTGACCGCAATATAACTTTCGCCGACGATACGACATATTACCTCTTTATTATGTTGGTTGCGCAGGAGGGTTACAGTCTTGAAAATTTGACGGCGACGGATATCGCTCTTAACGGCACTGTTGCGGAAAATCTGCAATTTGTTAATACCGAACTTGGTGTAGTTGGTGTTGCTCGATTTAAACTTCCGCAACTCTCGAACGCTTCCGTCAACTTCACGCTCGACACGAGCACCTACGCAATAGACAAAAAGATTGTTGACCTCAAAGTCAGTGGCACTAACGCCGGTCTTGTGGACATAGGCGGTGACGGTTATGGCTACGGTAACGGATTTATTGTTGCGAAGGGCGACAACGATATTTACAATTCGGGCGTTTATGACTCTAACGAGACTTTCGCTGTAGATACGACCTACTGCCTCGGTGTTGTGTTGATTCCACAGGAAGGCTACAGTCTCGAAGGCTTGACGGCGACGGATATCGCTCTTAACGGCACTGTTGCGGATAGCCTGCAATCGGTTAGTACAAATACGGGCGTGATGGGTATCGCTTTCTTTAAACTCAATAAACTGTCGGCCGCTCCCAAAACTCATATCACCTCCGCAAACTTCACACTTGGCGGATATGCTGTCGGCAGTAAAGTTACCGAATCCACGCTTAGCATGAGTGTTACCCCTGCCGGTGCGCTGGTTTCTCCGGTCAAGTATGTCGATCTTGATGACACCGTAAATGGCTATACCGCAACCAACTACCTAATCGGCACCGACTTTGATTTGAGTGAGGGATCAATGGAACCCATCTTTGAAGATTCCGAGAAATTCGAGTCCGGCATTACTTACTACCTTGAAGTTATTATGATTCCGGCGATCGGCTACGACTTTGAAGGTCTGACAAAGAATAACGTCAAGTTGGGCAACTTGACCGCAATCGATTTGGCCTTTTTCGAAGGCAATATGGCAGTTGCCGTATTCAAACTTCAACCTTTTCCCGATTACAGTTGGTATGATGCAGATGAGACCGATTACACCATCTCCACCGTTTCGGAACTTATCGGCTTTGCCAATTTGGTAAACGGCACCGACGGTAAGACGGCGACTACC
The DNA here is from genome assembly GCA_964408605.1 of uncultured Eubacteriales bacterium. Classification (GTDB taxonomy): domain Bacteria; phylum Bacillota; class Clostridia; order Oscillospirales; family Acutalibacteraceae; genus DTU089. Next base: position 51,959 of record CAYPAB010000002.1, on the reverse strand, counting down.
TTCGAGGGAAAGACCGTGAAGTTGGCGAATGACATCGACCTCTCAGGTATTGCCAATTGGACACCTATCGGTATGGATCCCACCCACCCCTTTAAGGGCACATTTAACGGTCAGGGCAATACTGTTTCCAACCTCACTATCAACTCAGATGCGACATTTGTCGGTCTGTTCGGATTCGTCAATACGGGAACTGTGAAAAACCTTGCCGTTTCGGGCAGTGTTTCCGCTACTTCTCGTAACTCGGATTATACCGGCGGTATAGTGGGTATAGTAGGAGGAAATATCGAGAACTGCTCATTCTCCGGCAGTGTCACCGGCAACGGGTATAGTACCGGAGGTATCGCAGGTGCGGTAATCGGCGAGATCTTAAAGTGCAGCAACTTCGCATCTGTCGGCGGTAACGGGTTTTATATAGGCGGTGTCGTGGGATACGGAACAAGTATCCGGTATTGCTATAATCAAGGAAGTGTTTCCGGCGATAGAACCGTCACTCTGGTCGGCGGTATTGCCGGAGGAATTGCTGCTGAAGTTGCCGATGCGACTATGTATTCATGCTATAATGCCGGTACTGTATCCGCTACAGGGGGAGGCGCTGCTGTCGGTGGCGTTGTCGGAGAGGCAGCGGTCAGTAGAAACCGTTCTATAATAATCGACAAGGTTTATTACCTTGACAGCGTTGCCGAAAAGGGAATCGGTACTTCTACCACTGAAGAAGACAGCAGCGTGACAGACAACAGCAACGGTAAGTCCTCGCTCGCATTCAACTCCGGCGAAGTGGCGTGGCTGTTACAAAATGCGGTGAATAATGCCGACGGGCTTGTTTGGGGACAGCAAGGAAGTGCCGACGGCGATTTACCGATACTCACAGACGATGAGGATTTCAGAGTGTTACCTGTTAAAGACGGAGAGAGTATAGTGAATTATTCCGTTCTTCGCAAGGGCGATGCAAACAATGACAGCGTTGTTGATATTTACGATTATCAGCAGAGCGTTAACATTGCACTTTCGGAAAGCAACACAAAGAAAGAAACCGAAAAATATGACCTTAACGGCGACGGTGCGTTTGATATTTTGGACTGTAACATTGCCGAAAAACAGGGAATGAGCGACGAGGACTACAGTATACTTTTGCAAAAAACCCTCAATTCGGAACTCGGATATTTTAAAAATGCGGACTTCGACGATGACGGAGTTGTCGATGTTTTAGACGTTGCAGGAATAGAAAAGATGCTTGCCGGACACAGAGTGAAAATCATAGGCGACGTAAAAAAGGCAAATTCGGATATTGACGGCGAAAATTGAAATCGCACATATATAGTTTTTAGGGTCGAAAAATTGAATTACTTGCCAACAAAATTACAAAAATTCGATTTCGCTTGACATTTGAGATATAAATAAGTATAATATTACGGATATTTTAAAGGCGTACGGTCTTTCCGCTTTCGCTTTTCGGTCTTACTTATTTTTGAGAGGATGTAATTTTAATGGCTCAAGATATTGTTTTAACCCAAGAAGGTTATGATGAACTCAAAGAAAAACTTCGTGTGCTTAAATCCGAAGGTCGTTCGGAAATTGCCGAAAAACTTAAAGTTGCACGTTCTTTCGGTGATCTTTCCGAAAACAGCGAATACGATGAAGCAAAATCGGAGCAGGCAAAACTCGAAGCCGAAATCAACGATATTGAAGCAATGCTTTCAAGAGCGACGATTATCGATGAAGAAACAGTCAACTCCGAAGTTGTTCATCTCGGTTCCGTTGTCACCATAAAGGGGACTGCAAAAGGCTCTGCCGAAAAAACTTATACCATCACCGGTTTTGCACAGGCAAACCCCTCCGAGGGCAGAATTTCCGACGAATCGCCTGTCGGTAAAGCACTTCTCGGTCACAAGATCGGCGACAAAGTCGAAGTTGAGGCTCCTCGTGGTATTATGACTTATAAAATCACAAAACTTCATAACGAAAAATATTAATCGGATTATTGAAGCAAAATTAAAGGTCTGCAATGCATTGTGTATTGCAGACCTTTTTCGTATTTTTCAGTACAATGATTATTCGCATTATTCGTCTGTAGCGGGTACTGTTTTTTCTACCATGTCATTTTCTCTGAAAAGAAGTGAAATGCACCAAATACCCGCAAGAGCAACTATGACATAAATTATTCTTGACATAATTGCCGCTTGACCGCCGAACAACCAAGCAACAAGGTCAAATTTAAAAAGACCGATGCTACCCCAGTTAAGAGCGCCGATTGTCACAAGTATCAAAGCGATTCTGTCTAACATAAACATTCTCCTTTCACTAAATTTCTATCAATATTATTGACCTTATGCTTTTTCTTATACAACCGATTTTTTACCAATTGTACCAAAAAAGGTATAGAGAAAGTTTCGAATGCTATTTTATTTTTCGTTTTATTGTGATATCATAATTATTGTAAATGAAATTTAATTGTTTGAACAATTCTTCAACTTAAAACAGGGGGAATATGATGCTGTATCTGATTAAAGGTCGTGCCGGAAGCGGTAAAACGAAATTGTTACGCAAAAAAATCGTTGAAGTTTTGAAAAAAACCGAAAGCAAACCTCTTTTGATAATGCCGGAGCAGTTTTCGTTTGAAACCGAAAGGGCGTTGCTTAAACTTCTCGGCCCGCAGGATTTTAAAAGAACCGATATCTACAGTTTTTCACGAATGGCGTTTTCCGTCTTGAAAAACACTCGGAATTTATCGGCTGATTTTCCCGATGACGGCGTTCGTGCCGTTTTGATGAGCGAAGCGCTCAATCAACTCGACGGTGAGTTGCGGATTTTTAATTCGTGCAAAAGCAATGCCACGGCGTTGGCACCGTTGGTGGATTTTTGCAAGGAACTTAAATACTGCTGTATAGACAGCGATGAATTACTCGAAAAATCGGCACTTTTGGGTGACTGCTATTTGAAAAACAAGTTATCGGAATTAAACTTGATAAACGAAGCGTACAACGCTCTTGTGACGCAAAGTTATTTTGATGACACCGATGCCGTGCATTTGTTGAGTAAAGTTAGTGCCGAAAACGGATTTTTCAAAAACAGAACCGTTTTTATTGACGGTTTCAGGGCATTTTCAAAACAGGAAATCGAATGTTTGGAAGTTATATTTTCACAGGCGGATAACGTATATATAACGCTTTGTACCGACAAAAATGTCAGCCGTTTTTCCTGTTTTGCGTTTATTAAGCAGTTGGAAAACAGGTTGAGGGGAATAGCGTCACGTCATAATGTGCCTGTTGAAGAAATTTTTTGCGATCAAAGTGAAAATGCGTTTTCTTCCGACATATTTCAACTTGAAAAAAATATTTTTTCCGATTCCGAAACCGAACCTAAAGAAACCGACGGCAGTATAACCGTTGCCGAATGTTCGGACAGCGACGGCGAGTGTGCGTTTGTCGCCGCTACAGTAAAAAAACTTATTCGTTCCGGTAAATACAGATGCCGTGACATTGCGATAATTGAGCGTACAAGTGATACATACAAAAGCAAACTTATCGAGGCACTTAAAAGGCTCGATATCCCCGTTTTTGATGACAGCAGGCGTTCGCTGTCGTATGAAACGTTGTTTGTGTATATGAACGCCGTTCTTTCGTGCATAAGTTCGGGTTTTAATTCGGAAAATATTTTCAATTATCTCAAAACCGGCTTTTCGGAACTCACTCTGTCCGAAGTTTCAAAACTTGAAAAATATGTTTTGATTTGGGGCATCAACGGAAAAAGTTGGCTTAATGATTTTACCATGCACCCCGACGGATTCGGCAAAGAACTTGATGAATCCGCCGTAAAAAAACTCGAAAAACTCAATGCTTTAAGAGAAAAAGCGGTTATCCCGCTTGTCGAACTGAAAAAAGAATGTGAAAATAAAGACGGCAAGGGTATCAGCGAGGCGATTTACCGATTCCTCGAATCACGAAATATACCGAAAAAACTGTTTTCGCTTTATAACGCACTTAACAGCGACGGCTTCCCGACCGAAGCACAACGTCAAAAAGTTTCGTGGGATGTTCTTATGAATTTGCTTGACTCCATGGCGGTGTTGGGCGAAGGGAAATATTTCGGCATTTCACGGTGGGTTGAGTTGTTCGGGATATTGGTCGAATCACGTGATATCGGTGAGATTCCGCAAGGGCTTGACGAAATAAAAGTCGGCAGTGCCGACCGAATACGTGTTGATCAAATGAAAGTTGTTTTTCTTGTCGGCGTTAACAAAGATGAGTTTCCGCTTGTCAGCATAAACAACGGAATACTTACCGATGCCGACAGAATAACTTTAACATCGTTGGGGCTTGAAATAAGACCACCGTTTGAAGATACCGTTGATGAGGAACGTTTTATATCGTACTGTGCCGTTACCGCGGCATCGGAAAAATTGTTTATGACTTTTAAAACGTTCAACGGCTCCGGCGAAAAAGCCTTTAAATCGGAAATAATAGATTCTGTTTTAAAATCCGTAAGCGGTGTTCGGTATATTGTAACTTCCGAAAGTGACCCGATGTATTTTGTTGAAAACGACAGCACGGCATTTGCCTTGCTCAGCAAAAATTTCAACACAAAATCGAGTTTGAAGTCGACCCTTTTAAAGTATTTCTCCGATAAAGACGAATATTACGGAAAACTTACAGCCCTCCGAAATATTTGTTCAAAAGAACCTCTCAAATTTAACGATGAAAGCGTTTCGGAAAAACTTTTCGGGAAAAATATGTATCTTTCCGCAAGCCGTGTCGAGAGTTTCAATAACTGTGCTTTTGCTTATTTTATGCGCTACGGTTTGAAAGCCGAACCGTTGCGAACAGCCGAGTTGGACTCCGCACAGAGCGGTACGGTCGTGCATTTGGTGATGGAAACCGTGTTGAAAAAATATCCGAAAGCATCATTCGTAAATGCTTCGGAATCGGATTTGAGAAAGACCGTTTCAACCGTTCTTGAAACATATTTGAACGAAAAAATGGGTGGCGTCGAAGAAAAATCGAAACGGTTTATGTTTTTGTTTGAAAGGCTTGCCGATGTTTGCATGGCGGTTATAAACCGCTTGAAATCCGAATTTGAAGCGGGTTCTTTTGAACCGCACGATTTTGAACTTAAAATCGGCGGTGACGAAATTCCCGCATATAAACTTCCGCTTGAAAACGGCGAAGTTACCGTTACCGGCTCTGTCGACAGAGTCGATATGATGGAAAAAGACGGGATAAAATATTTGCGTGTTATCGACTATAAAACAGGCAAAAAAGAGTTTAAACTTTCCGAACTCTTTGACGGAATCAACATACAGATGGTGCTTTATCTTATGGCACTTCAAAAAAACGGTACCGATTATTTTGGCGAAACCGTGCCTGCGGGAGTACTTTATCTTCCGTCGAGAATAGGCGTTTCAAATTATCTTGTCAACCGTTCGCCGTCGAAAGAAAATGTTGCCGCACAAAAAAGAATCAGCGGTAAACTTTCGGGCATGGTCCTCGGAAGCCCCGTTGTCTTTAACGGAATGGGTGTTGATAAATATCCCGATTATTATCCCGTAAGTTATAAAAGTGACGGTTCATATAAAGGTAATTATTACAGTTTGGAAAATTTCCGCAAACTTTCCGAAGAAATAGATATAAAAATTACGGAAATGGGAAATGCTTTGCATAAAGGTGAAGTCGGTGCTGTTCCTTACGGTACCGACGGCGAGGGCAAAATGTGTAAATACTGTCCGTATAAACTTGTTTGCGGTCATGAATACGGCGACAAAATCCGTGATGCGCTTTCTTTAACACACGGCAGAGCGTTGGAAAGATTGGAGGGGAAAAGCAGTGAGCAAAAATTGGACTGATAATCAACGAAAAGCGATTGACGCAAGAGGTATGCAGGTGCTTGTTTCCGCAGCGGCGGGTTCCGGAAAAACCGCTGTGTTGACGGAACGTGTAAAAAACATACTTTCCGATACAGATGACCCGTGCGGTGTTACAGAAATTCTTGTTGTGACTTTCACAAGGGCGGCGGCAAGCGAAATGCGTGACAGAATATACAACGCTTTAAAAGAAACCTCGTCGCTCAATTCCGCCGACTCGGACTATTTAAGACGCCAAACGATGTTGCTTCCGACGGCGGATATATGCACAATCGACTCGTTTTGTGCAAAAATCGTGCGTGAAAACTTTTCTTTGGCGGGTGTCGGTGTCGATTTCAAACTTCTTGACGAAAAAGATATCGCCGAACTGACAGAAAACGCCGTTCGTGAAGTTATTGATGAACTTTACGAAGAAAACGATGTTGCATTCAAAACTCTCACAACAATGTTTTTGACCGAACGTGACGATAAAACTTTGGGTGAAGTAATACAAACACTTTACCGTTATTCACGCTCTTACCCGTCACCGCAACTGTGGTTGAAAAAACTTGTTGCTTCTTTTGATTGCGAAAAATCGCCGAACGAAACCGTTTGGGCGGACATAATTTATAAATACATAGATATGTTCGCCGATTATCACTGCTCACGTTTAAGGCGCTGTGCCACTCTTATGGAGGAAGCAGGCGGATTCAATCCCGATTACATAAACCGTTTTACGGCAACGGCGGATAATCTTTTTGCGTTGAAAGATGCGGTTGAAAAGCGTAACTGGAACGGTATGGTGCAGTTAATAAGAGACGGACTTGCGGTGAAATTCCCCGCACGAAATTACAAGGTTGACGCCACATTAAAACAGTTGACAAATGATGTGTTTGACGAGTTCGAAAAAGATTTTGAAAGGCTTGAGAAATGCACATTGCCGACGTTGGATGAGCATAAAAGCGATTCCGAAATATTGCAACCCGTTGTTTCAAAACTTTGCGAAGCGGTTGAACGGCTGACCCAAAAGTTAGACAGCAAAAAGAAAGAACTTAACTCATATTCTTTTGACGATATTCTTCACAAATGTATTGATTTGCTTGTCGTTTTTGACGGCGAAAACAAACATTTAACACCACTTGCCGAAACGTTGCGAGGCAAGTATAAAGAAATACTCATAGACGAATACCAAGACACCAACGAGGCGCAAAACATTATTTTCGAGGCTATTTCACGTGATTGCGAGAATTTGTACTGCGTTGGTGATGTTAAGCAAAGCATTTACAGATTCCGACTTGCGAGTCCCAATCTTTTTATGAATCTTCGTGACAAATTGCCCGACTATGACGGCGAAAAACACGCTTCGCAAATTTCTTTGGATAAGAATTTCCGAAGCCGTCGGGGAATTGATGATGCGGTGAATTTTGTTTTTTCGAAACTTATGAGCCGAAAAATCGGTGAAATCGACTACAACGACCGTGAAAAACTGACGTTCGGAGCGGAATATTATCCCGAAAAAAACACACCCGATACAGAGTTCTTTTGTGTTGATGCGGGGTCAGCTAAATCCGCCGAAGCGAGCGAAATCGAGGCAACCGCCGTTGCGGATTATATTGAAAAATTACTTCGTTCGGGTGTTAAGGTTACCGACGGCAACGGCGTAAGACCGATAAGAGGTTCGGATATTTGCATACTTTTGAGAAGTATGAAAAACAAAGTCAACACTTATTCGGACGCACTCAAAAAAAAGAATATCCGTTTTTCGGCAATACTCGACGGTGACACAAGCGAGTCGAAAGAGATGCGTTTTTTGATGTCGCTTGTAAAAGTTATCGACAATCCGCTTGCCGATATTCCGCTGACGGCTGTTTTGCTTTCGCCTGTGTTCGGGTTCACCGCCGACGAACTTGCACAGATAAAAATGACCGACCGAAACGCCGAAATGTTTGCCTGCCTTGAAAAATACGCCGAAACATCGCCGAAAGCGAAAAACTTTATTGATAAATTTTCGCTTTACAGGAACATATCGTCATCGTTTCCTATGGATGAGTTCGTCGGATTTCTTGTTGACGATACCGCTGTTTGTGATATTTATTCGGCGGCGGGTGACGGCGAACAGCGAGTTTCCAACATTCGAGGATTTATAAAATTCGCCGAGGATTTCACCAACAGCGGTAAAAGGGGATTGAGCGCTTTCGTGCGGTATATCGACAATGCCGTATCAAACGGTTCTTTGCGAAGTTACGGTGCTTGTGCATCCGACGGTGTTCAAATAATGTCGATACACAAAAGCAAAGGTCTTGAATTTCCTTATGTTTTGCTTGCCGACTGTTCAAAGGGCTTTAACAGGCAAGACAGTTACAAAACTTTGACTCTCGCACGTGAAACGGGTATAGGATTAAAAATCAGAAACGACGAAATGTTCACACGTTATCACACCGTGTCTTCCGCCGCAACCGAAAAAGCGGTGCTTTTCGGCAGTGCCTCCGAAGAATTGCGTGTTCTTTATGTTGCAATGACGAGGGCAAAAGAGCATTTGACTTTCGTTTGTACCCTCACGGGGAAAACGACGGCAAAAAGAGTCCGCCTCAACAATACACTTTCGTTTGACGGCAACGGCAAATTGCATCCTTATGCCGTTTACAAGGCGGGCAGTATGTCGGAGTGGCTTCTTTCGTGTTTTGCTTCTCACCCCGATTGCGAAATCATACGTGATATATGCGGTTGCAGTTGTACGAGTTTGCCCGATGGCGGATTTTCGGTCGATTCTTCGATTTTGAGAACTTACGGTGCACTGCTTTCCGATGAACAAATAACTTGCGAAGAACCCGAAGCACCGATTGACACGGAAATTTTGGAAACCGTTTCGGAACGTGCAAAATACAAATATGCGTTTGAAATGTCGGGTATGCAGGCGAAAGTTACGGCATCGGAAACAGAACACGGTAAAATGTATGCCGAATATTTCGCAAAAACAAAACCGAAATTTCTTCAAAAAGACTTTACCGGTGCCGATAGGGGAACTGCTATTCACAAATTTCTTGAACTTTGCGATTTTAAATCGGCATATACCGATTTAGAAAAAGAAAAGCAAAGACTTCTCGGTGACGGCAGTATGACAGAAAAAGAGCTGAAAGTTCTTGACGGTGATGCCGTAGAGAAATTCTTCGCTTCGGATATCGGCAAGCGTTTGCTTGATTCAAATGAAGTTTATAAAGAATATGAGTTTGCGTTCTTTAAAAAAGCGGGCGACCTGTATGCGGATGTTCCGGAAAACGCAAAAGATGAAGATATCGTCGTTCAGGGTAAATTGGACTGTGCGTTCGTTAAAAACGGCAATGCGGTTTTGATAGATTACAAAAGCGATGCCGAGACCGATGAAGAACGGTATAGGGAGCGTTATTCACCGCAAATTGAAATCTACACCGAAGCGATTGAACGGTGTATGGGTTTTTGCGTTAAAGAAAGATATCTCTATTCGTTCAAACTCAAGAAATTTATAGAAATTTAGTTTAAAAATTAAACGGGCTGTAAAACGCAATTGCGTTTTACAGCCCGTTTGCAAGGGAATGGAAAAAGCGATTTTTACATTCCCTTACAGTTATTCGATATTTGTTATAAACAGCGTATCAACCGGATATTTGCCGTTGCCGTTTCTGTATTTTGCGGCACCCGACTCAAAAACGATGAAAATGCCGTCGCTGTGTTCCGCCAAGCCCTCGGCCATGGGCGGTGCCGTTATTTCGGATTTTAACAAATCGTTGCTGCAGGCGTACAAATCGACATTTTTGCCGTCTATATTTTTTGTTCCGCTTTTTTCGGTTATTAAAACATCGTTGTAAATGTAAAGTTTCGAATTGTTTTTTCTGCCGTAACTTGTACTGAAAACAATGCCGTCTGTTTTAGTAAAAGCCATACCTTGAACCTGTTCGGGGATGGCGAGCATATAGTCGGGTATGTAACCGTCGGAGGTGCTGTTTATACTCTTGACCGAGGGAAGCCCGTCTTCAAGTATGTAGCCCTCGCAAAAGGCGTAAAAGGTTTCACCGCTCGATAAAGTGCAAACACCGTCGACTTTTTTTCGTTCGGAGTCATCGCTTTCGATAAAATCACCGGTCCACAGCGTGTTGTTGTGAATACAGGCGAAAGAACCGAGCGTGTTCAGTTTGAATCGGCTTGTAAATTGAACGGCTTCGCCGTTTTTTAAACTCTGTAACGATGACGAGGGAAAGGTGTAGCATTCGCCCGAACTTGTGATATAGACCGTGTTGCGTGACGAAGCGATTCCGCCTGCGTGACCGTAATAATAATCACCGTCAACCGTCTTGAGTGGGTGCGAACCCGAAAACTTGCCGGTTTCGGCATCAATGCACATAACCGTTGACGGAAACGCACCGTCTTCATAATAACCGGTAATAAGAAATAAATCGGTCGTTTCGTCATAACATATGCCTTGCGGAATAACTCCTTCAAAAAGTCCGGGAACGGTGAAAGAACTTTTAAATGTGTTAAAGAAAGTGCCGTAAACCTCCTGTTGAAGAATATCGCTTTCCGTTACGACAGATGTTTGCGTTAGTTTATCGGATAAAGTTTCTGTCTTTAAGACTTTTGCCGAATTGCACGAGCAAAGCATAACCAAAGCCAAAAAAGATGCCGATAATTTCATTGCTGTTTTTTTCATAACATCACTCCGATTGAATTATATCACAGAAACAAACCGAAAGAAAGACAAAGTTTTAATAAAAATTATAAATCTTAATATGCGTTATAAAAAAACAGTTGACAAAATGAAAAAACATTGTATAATGTAGTAGTGCTTTACGGCACGGCAAAAATGAATATATAGGGGTATAGCTCAGCAGGTAGAGCAGCGGTCTCCAAAACCGCGTGTCGTGAGTTCGATTCTTACTGCCCCTGCCACCAAAAAATTCCGTTCTCGCAAGAGGATGGAATTTTTCTTGTTGCCGAACAAATTACCGTATAAAAAAAGACTTTGACCGCCGAAGCGACAGTCAAAGTCTTTATAACATAAAATAAATTATGCGAGTTCAGCGAAGTATTTGATTGTTCTAACCATCTGGCTTGTGTAACTGTTTTCGTTATCGTACCATGAAACAACCTGTACTTCATAAAGATCGTCGGCAATTTTTGATACCATTGTTTGAGTAGCATCAAAGAGTGAGCCGTATTTCATACCGATAACATCGGAAGAAACGATGGGATCTTCGTTGTAGCCGTAAGAGTCGGATGCGGCAGCTTTCATAGCGGCGTTGATGCCTTCTTTTGTAACGTCTGCGCCTTTAACGACTGCTGTAAGGATTGTTGTTGAACCTGTCGGAACGGGAACTCTCTGTGCGGAACCGATAAGTTTGCCGTTGAGTTCGGGGATAACAAGACCGATCGCTTTAGCGGCACCTGTTGAGTTGGGAACGATATTAGCGGCACCGGCACGGGCACGTCTCATATCGCCTTTTCTGTGGGGGCCGTCAAGAATCATCTGGTCGCCTGTGTAAGCGTGGATTGTGCTCATGATACCGCTCTGGATGGGAGCATAATCGTTAAGTGCTTTAGCCATGGGAGCGAGGCAGTTTGTTGTGCAAGATGCAGCGGAGATGATTTGGTCATCTGCTGTAAGAGTATCTTCGTTTACGGAGAAAACGATTGTTTTGAGGTCGTTGCCCGCGGGAGCGGAAATAACAACTTTCTTTGCACCTGCGTTGATGTGAGCCATGCTCTTTTCTTTTGAGCAATAGAAACCTGTGCATTCAAGAACAACGTCAACACCGATTTCGCCCCAGGGGAGTTCGGCTGCGTTAGCCATAGCATAGATTTTAAGAGTTTTGCCGTCAACTGTGATTGTGCCTGCTTCGTCATCGGCTGAAACAGTGTGAAGTCCTTCACCGATTTTGCCGCAGTAACCACCCTGTGCCGTATCATACTTGAGAAGATTTGCGAGCATCGAGGGTTTTGTAAGGTCGTTGATTGCTACAACATCGTAGCCTTCGGCACCGAACATCTGACGGAAAGCAAGACGGCCGATTCTGCCGAAACCGTTAATTGCAACTTTAACTGACATTTGAATTACCTCCAAATTTTATTTTAGTTTAATTCTAACCTATAACATTTTAACACAAAACCGAATAATTGCAAGAATTTTGACATAATTTTAACTTGTATTCTCAAGTTTTGGCATATTGTTAAAAAAATATTCGGTAAATGTATAAAAAATGGGTCATTTTTCAGTAGAAAACACGACGTGCTTTGCGATGTTTCCGCATTTGACGGAAAATTTTCAACCGTTCACGACATTAACGGGAGTGCCGTTTAAAAACGCTTTGATGTTTTCTTCCAATATCCCCATAAGCCGAAGCCGTGTTTCATAAGCGGCCCATGCGATGTGCGGTGTTATAAGGCAATTCGGGGCACTTAAAAGCGGATTGTCCGGTGACGGCGGTTCGGTCGACAAAACGTCGGTTCCGTAGCCCGCCAAATTGCCGTTTTTGAGTGCTTCGGCAACATCGTGTTCGTTTGTTACACCGCCTCTTGCGGTGTTTATTATGAACGCATTGCTTTTGAGTTTTGAAATAAATTCGGCATTGATAAGGTTTTTTGTGCTTTCTGTGAGTGGGCAGTGAACCGTTATAAAATCCGATGTTTTAATGACGGTGTCCATATCGGTGAAAACGACGTTTTCAACACCGCCTTTTTTCCCCGACGGAGTATATGCGACGGTTTTCATACCGAAAGCACTTGCGATTTCGCTTACACGTTTACCGATTTTTCCGAATCCGATAATGCCGAGCGTTTTACCGTCGAGTTCGTAAAGAGGGGAGTTCCAATAACAAAAATCATCGCATTTTGACCATGTTCCGCTTTTTACGTCGGCTGTGTATTCGCTCACTTTGTTTATGAGTTCCAAAATATACGCAAACACCATTTGCGCAACTGCGTTTGTCGAATATGCGGGAATGTTCGAAACGGGTATTCCTTTTTCTTTGAGGGCATCGCAATCTATTTGGTTATACCCCGTGGCGAGAGTAGCGACGAATTTAAGATTCGGAAGCCCCGTTATAAGTTCCCTTGTAACGGGAACTTTATTAACGATGAGAATGTCGGCTTCTTTTGAACGCTCGAAAACTTTATCTTGCGGTGTTCTCGGATAAACCGTTAAATCAACAAGTTTTTCAATGCTTTCCCAGGAAATATCACCGGGATTTTCGGTATATCCGTCAAGAATGACGGCTTTTAACTTTTCTTTCATAAATATCACCTAAAATATTATACACAATTTGAGTTATTCTTTCAATCGTTTTCATAAAGATAATTTTCTACTTGACCTTGATTTCATATTAGTATAAAATAGACAAGTGTTCGAAACGGAGTGAGTATTTGAAAAACGCTGAATTGACAAAAGTCGGGAGACGTGACAGAAATCTAAAACGCTCGTCGGTAATTTGTTTTTGTGCCGCTCTCGCTTTAGTGGTTATTACTTATCTTTTCACTTTCCCCGAAGTTAAAAAAAGTCTGCAAGACTTGAATTCATGGTTTGAATATATTGAATATTTTATCGCAGGGTACGACAAATTCGCCGCTTTTTGTTTGATAACGGCACTTTTTGTTTTAAAAAGCATCGTGCCGTTTATACCGTTTTCTGTTATTTTTATCAGTAGCGGTATGGTTTTTTCGGCACCGATCGCTGTTGCGGTCAATTCTTTGGGGTTTGCGTTGCTTGTCGCAATCAAATTTATTTGGGGCAAAAAGTACGGTGGCGGAAAGGCTCATAAACTGCTTATCAAAAGCAAATCTCTATCCGACTTTATGGATTTTAAAGGCAAAGGCAATAAGTGGATGCTTGTTGTGTTGCGTTTCATTCCGTTTGTTCCCGTCGGTACGGTGAGCAGAGCGTACGGTGCTACGGAAATGAAATTACCGCAGTTTGTCGGTTTATCCGTTCTCGGTTTTTTGCCGAGGCTCGTTTTGTGGAGTTTCATCGGTGTTAATATTTATAACCCGTTCACCGTCACTTTTATGGCGCCGATTATTATTCTTTTGATTATAAGCGGTATATCACTTCAAATATTAAGAGCGATACTCGATTAAAATACACTTTCCCGAAAGGATTTTGAATATTATGATGAAGAATGAAATTAAAACTTCCGAATTTCTTTCAAGACTTCAAAAGGTCTACGGCGACGAGGCAACATTTCAGCAAGAAAGGTTTTTCGCCCTCTCGGAAAAATTCGAAAATGATTTCAACTGCACCGCAAACGTGCGATTCTTTTCCGCACCGGGCAGAACGGAAGTCGGCGGTAACCACACAGACCACAACAACGGCAAAGTTCTTGCCGCCGCAGTTAACCTTGATGCGGTTGCGGCGGTTTCCGAAAGAGATGACGGTGTTATTTGTGTCAATTCCGAAGGCTATGCACCTATTGAAGTCGACACTTCCGATTTGAGTGTTATCGACAGTGAAGCGGGTAAATCTTCGGCGCTTATTCGCGGTGTTTGTGCTCGTTTTAACGAATTGGGCTACAAATTCGGCGGTTTTAACGCAAGCATAACGTCACGAGTGCTTTCGGGTTCCGGGCTTTCTTCTTCGGCGGCTTACGAGGTGCTTATAGGCACTGTTCTCAACTATCTTTACAACGACGGTAAAATAAGTGATGTCGAAATCGCTCAAATTTCGCAGTATGCCGAAAATGTTTATTTTAAAAAGCCGTGCGGACTTATGGATCAAACCGCTTGTTCCGTCGGCGGGTTTGTTAAAATCGATTTCGAAGATACATCCGCACCGGTTATTGAAAAACTTGATTTCGATATCGCAAAATACGGTTACAATCTTTGTATTGTCGACACCGGCGGAAACCATGCCGACCTCACCGACGATTATGCCGCCATACGTCTTGAAATGAATTCCGTTGCCGAGTTTTTCGGCGAACCTGTTCTTCGCCGTGTAAAAGAAAGCGATGTTTTTGACAATATCGCAAATATTCGCAAAAAAACGGGCGACAGGGCGGTTGTCAGAGCAATTCATTTTTATAACGAAAACAAAAGAGTCGAAAAACTTTCAAAAGCACTTTCAAACGGTGATTTCGAGGAATTTAAAAACATTATCGTCGAGAGTGGCAGATCTTCGTATATGTATAACCAAAACTGTTTTACGCTTTCTTCACCCGAAGAACAACCCGTTGCACTTGCACTTTGCATTTCCGAGGAAATATTAAAAGACAAAGGCGCTTACCGTGTTCACGGCGGTGGTTTTGCGGGTACGGTGCAGGCTTTTGTTCCCGTTCGGGATACCGAAGAATACGTTTCGGCAATGCGTCGTGTTTTCGGCGAAAACTCTTGCTACATACTTAAAGTCAGAAGCCACGGCGGATGTGAAATATGATTGAAAGGGTAACCGATATAAATTTTTTGAGCGGCGTTTCATCGCCGCTCTTACCGTTGATTTACGTTTGTTTTCGTTTTTCGGAAAGCAATTCCGACGGCGTTTTTGCTCAACTTGACGGTGACGGAAATACAGTTGCGGTTTTATCGGTGAATAACAGCGGTGCCGTTCTCGTTAAAATCGGTAATGATGTTGATACCGACGAAATTTTTTCGTTTTTTAAATTTTCGGGCGTATCATCTTATGTTTCGGATGTTTCTTTGAATAATCGCAACGAAAAAACCCGTAAATTGCTTTCGGGCGTGTCGTGTTTTGAAAAATGTTGTGATGTGAATGTTATAACACCCGAATCCGTTGCGGATGAATACCGCGGTGTTTTCGAGTTGCTTTCCGATAATTCGGAGTTTTTTGAAAATTGGTATTCGCTGTTTTCGAAAAAAATCAATAACGGCTTCGCCGAGGCTGTTTACAACCGTGAGAACGGCACTCCCGTCAGCACCGCCGTGGCAACGGCTGTTTACGGTGGGTCTGCGGTTGTGTCGGGTGTTTTTACATCGGTTTTGTTCAGAAACAGAGGTAAAGCATCTTTGTGTATTAAAAAACTTATGAGTGAATTATACTCCGTAAACGTGAAAAAGGTTTACCTTTGGTGCGATGACGGAAAAGTTCCTTTTTATGAAAAACTCAATTTCACCGTTTGCGGTGAAGTCTATTGCGGAGAGGACGTGTAGATATGTCGTTTTTTACTTTCGGCGACAAACTTCAAAAACTTTCGGAAAACGCTCTGTTGAAAACGAAAGAACAGTTTTCCGAAATCGACAAAATAACCGAATACAACCAACAAAAGGTTTTGAAAGCGTTTATAAACAAAGGTGTCAGCGAATCTCATTTTTGCGGTTCGACCGGTTACGGCTACGGCGACAGAGGGCGTGAAGTCCTTGATGAACTGACAGCCGAAATTTTCGGCACCGAAGATGCCCTTATACGCCACAGTTTCGCAAGCGGTACGCATACCCTTTGCGTTATGCTTTTCGGCGTGTTGCGTCCCGGTGACAGCGTTTTGTGTGTAACCGGAGTGCCGTACGACACAATTCACTCCGTTATCGGTATTTCCGGCGAAGGCATGGGTTCTTTAAAAGATTTCGGTGTGACGTTCGATATTGTCGACTTGCTTTCCGACGGCACGGTCGATTACGAAACGGTCAAAAAACGCTTATCCGAAAAAGAATATAAAGCCGTTTATGTTCAGCGTTCAAGAGGGTACACGCTAAGACCCACGCTCACTTGCGACGATATTAAAAAAATCGTGTCAACCGTGAAATCAAGCACAGATGCGATTGTTATGCTTGACAACTGTTACGGTGAGTTTACCGAATACGAATCCGCCGGGGAAACGGGTGTTGACATTTTCGCCGGTTCTCTTATTAAAAATCCCGGTGGCGGTATTGCGAAATGCGGTGGTTACATCGCCGGTAAAAAAGAACTTGTCGAACTTTGCTCCTACAGAATGACAACTCCCGGCGTCGGCAGGGAAGTCGGTGCTACACTCGGTAATTCTCGTGATATATTTATGGGTCTTTTCAATGCACCTCACGTTACGGGTGAGGCACTTAAAGTCGCCGTTTTTACCGCCGCTCTTTTTGAAGAAATGGGCTATGAGGTTTCTCCGTCAAGCCGAGAAAAACGTGCCGATATCATCCAGAGCATAAAACTCGGAACAAAGGAAAAACTTGTTGCGTTTTGTCAGGGGCTTCAAAGCGGTTCCGTTGTCGACAGTTACGTTGTTCCCGAACCGTGGGCGATGCCCGGCTACGATTCCGACGTTATTATGGCGGCGGGGGCGTTTACAAACGGCTCATCCATTGAACTTTCCGCAGATGCGCCTTTGCGTGAACCTTTTGCAGTGTGGCTTCAGGGCGGTCTTAACTTTCACAGTGGTAAAATCGGCGTAATGTTGGGGGCACAGCGTGTTATTGATTTAGATAATTGATATAAATATATTCACAAATTTCTTTGAAAACGGGACCTCCGTCGGCGCCGCCGGAGTTTCCGTTTTCTTTTAGTATACATACGGCGTATTCGGGGTTTTCGTAAGGGAAAAATCCGGCAAACCAACAGTATTTTATTTCGTTTCCGTTTTCATCGAACTGTCCGCTTTGTGCGGTTGCGGTTTTCGTGCATGATTTGAAAAGCGAAGAAAACGCAGTTTTGCCCGTTCCGTTTTCCGTTGTTTCGGCAAGCGCTTCTTTTATTGTGTCGCAGGTGCTTTCTTCAAAAACTTTTGTGCCGTCTGTTCTTATATCGGGTGAAAACGCACCGCTTTTATCAACGCTTCCTTTCACCAAATACGGCTCGTTGAATATACCGCCGTTTGCAACCGTAGAAAAAAGGTTGGCAATTTGCAACGGTGTTGCCGTGAATTTTCCCTGACCGAATGCAAAATTCCCCACCGATGCATCGCTGTTTAATTCCTCTATGCTCGGCAAAACGCCTTCATCCGTATAAAAGCCGTTCCCCAAGTCGGTTGACTTGCCGAACCCCGTGTTCTCGGCTGTGTGAAGAAGTCTTTTTGCGCCTACCCGTGTGCCGAGTTCGATAAAAAACGGATTGCACGACAACGCCACGGCGGTGTTTAAATCGACCGTTCCGTGTCCTTCGAGTTTACCGCAGTTGAAAATATTACCGCTTTTTTCTATGTTTCCCGTGCAGTTGAAATTATTTATTTCGATATTGTTTTCGAGGGCTGCGGCGACTGTAATGACTTTGAAAACAGAGCCCACGGGGTATGCCGAAAAAGCCCTGTTCATAAAAGGACTGTCGTTACTGTTGATGTAATTTTCAAGGTTTTCACGTTCATAAACAGGCGTTGAGGCACAGGCGAGTACAGCGGATGTTTTTATATCGAGAACAACAGCGGCACCTTTGTCGATATTATTGCTTTCGAGTGCTTGTTCCGTTGCGATTTGAATGTTTTTATCCAATGTCAAAACAATGCCGTCTTTGTCATAATAACCGTTGTCTCTGATTTCGACATCTTCTGCGGTCAGCATTCTGCCGTCGGCATCAGCCGAATACACAACGCTTAACGTACCGCCTGTTTCGGTAAGTTCCTTGTTTCGGTATTTTTCTATTCCGCAAACACCGTTACCGGAGGAATCGGTGTAACCGATTATATGAAGCGCACACGTGCCGTTGTATCTGTTGAAAGTCGGCAACGGCTTTATATCATCGCCACGCCCGTAACCGTCGGCACTTTTTGAGGGTATAAACAAAAACTGACCTTTCGAGGCTTTTTCGAGAGTTTCGGGGTCGGTATTTTTTTCTTTCAGTACGGCAAGTGTTTTCACGGTCGGTTTTAAGCATACGGTGTAGTAATATGTGCTGTTTGTGAGTGGCAGTAAATTTGTGTCGTAAATGAACCCTCGGCAAGTTGCAATGTCTTTTACTCTTATGCTTGACTGTGTCGATGCCGACTGCGTTGATAATGTAATCGAAAACAGTCTTCCGAATAAAAAAAGAAAAATCAAATTTACCGTAAGAACGAACGAAATTACTCTGTTTTTCATATAAACTCCCGCCGTTTTTTATTTTAGTATTTGACTTTATCATTCAAAATATTATAATAATAGTGTCAACATATGTTAAATGTAACGGCTTTGTTAAAGAGGTGACACGGTGAACGAGAGGTTTTTGCGTACTGTCAGCATAATCGGTGAAGAAAATATGAAAAAAATATCCGACTCATCCGTAATCGTTTTCGGTTTGGGTGGGGTAGGCGGTGCCGCCGCCGAAGCTCTTGTGAGAGCCGGTATCGGTAAAATCGGCATCGTCGATAAAGACGTCGTTGACATAACCAACATCAACAGGCAGATAATAGCGACCGATGATACCGTAGGGATGAAGAAAACAGATGTTGCGGAAAAACGTCTTTTGAGTATCAATCCGCAACTTGAAATCAAAAAATACGATTTGTTTTATCTTCCCGAAACAGCCGAGTCCGTTGATTTGAGCGAATACTGTTTTGTTGTTGACTGTATCGATAACGTCACCGCAAAAATCGAACTTGTTGTTCGTTCAAAAGCGGAGGGTATACCGATCGTTTCTTCAATGGGAACAGGTAACAAGACGCATCCGGAAATGCTCGAAATTGCCGATATTGAAAAAACAAGCGTTTGCCCGTTGGCACGTGTGATGCGCCGTGAATTGAAAAAACGCGGTATACGTGGCGTGACGGTTGTTTATTCAAAAGAAGAACCGTTTAAAACGGAGTCGTCTGTTCCCGGTTCTTTGTCTTTTACACCGCCGGTTGCGGGTTATTTGATCGCTTCTTATGTAATAAGAACCATTATCGGTGCAAAGTGAAATATAAGTGAGGTATTGTTATGATTTGTTTAAACGAATGTGAAAAAGCCGGTTTGTATGAGGCGTTTGCCCTTGTCAAATCCTGCGATAAAAAAAAGGCGAAAAACGGAACATATTTTCTTGATGCGGTGCTTTGCGACAAAGACGGCGAGATATCGGCGAAATTGTGGGATTATCACGAGGAATCCGTGCCCATGCCAAAAATTAATACCGTTGTGAAAGTTCGCGGAACATTGCAACAGTATAACGGCAATGACCAGTTTATAATTCAGCGACTTCGTGAAACTTCCGATTCCGATAATATAAATATGTCGGATTTTGTCAGGTCTGCCGAGTGCGAAGGTGCCGATATGCTGAAAAATATTGAAGATATCGTCGACTGTTTTAACGATGAAGAACTGAAAAGTGTCGTTCTCGGTATGTTAAACGACAACAGGGAACAACTCCTTACATTCCCCGCAGCCGAGAAACTTCACCACGCCGTGAGAGGCGGTCTTCTTTATCATACACTTTCCATTGTAAGGCTTGCCGAGTGCGTTTGTTCTCTCTATCCGTGTATAGACCGTGAACTTTTGCTTTCGGGCGCCATTCTTCACGATATCGCAAAAATCCGTGAGTATCACGTGAACGGTGCGGGTATTGTTGACGGTCACACGCTTGAGGGGGCTCTTTTGGGGCATCTTGTTATGGGCGCCGAAGATGTCGGTGGAAAATGCGACGAATTGCAAATTAGCACCGAAAAGAAATATTTACTTCAGCATATGCTTATTTCACATCACGGTAAATTTGAATTCGGTGCCGCCGTGCGACCCGGTTTTATTGAGGCGGAAGTCCTTTCTCAACTTGACCTTTTCGACGCCAATATGTACGAAATGGCAGATGCGTTGAAAGATGTTGAAACCGGTTCGTTTACAGGCAGACTGTGGATGCTCGACAACAGAAAACTCTATAACCACGGCAGAACGGAAGTCCGTCCGCAAGCCAATATAATTAAAGAGGAAAACTGAAATGCAGTATACTGAAATTAAAATTTATGTTTCCGTTGCCGATACCGAGAAAGCATCGGGAATTGCGGTAATGACAGTGCCTTACGGCATTTATATAGAGGATTACAGCGACCTTGAAAAAGAGGCGTGGGAGATTGCTCACATCGACTTGATAGATGAGGAGTTGCTCGCTAAAAACCGTGAGGAATCCGTTATTCACGTCTACCTCGAAGAAAATATGAATCCCGCCGAAGCCGTTTCTTTTATCGAGGACAGATTAAATTCCGAAAACGTGAGTTATAAAATCGTAACAGACGGTTGCAATGAAGAAGATTGGGCAAATAAATGGAAGGCGTATTTTAAGCCGACCTCAATAGGCAAACGCCTTTTTATACGCCCTACTTGGATAGATGATTTCGACAGCGGTGACAGAGTCGTTTTGAATATCGAACCCGGTGCCGCTTTCGGCACGGGTACCCACGACACAACAAGGCTTTGTCTTGAAGTTTTGGATGAAACCGTTACTCAAAACGATTCGGTTCTCGATATCGGGTGCGGAAGCGGTATACTCGGCATTGCATCAATGCTTTTGGGCGCTAAAGAGGTTTTCGGTGTCGATATTGATGAAATAGCCGTAAAAACCGCAAATGACAATGCCGTAATGAACGGGCTTTCAAACGACCGAATTAAGTTCGTTTGCGGTGACCTTGCCGATAAAGTTTCGAAAAAATACAGTATCGTTGTTGCGAATATCGTCGCAGACGTTATAAAAATTTTCAGTTCACAGGTGCGTTCGTTTATGCTTCCCGATGCTAAGTTTATAGCCTCCGGTATTATAGACACAAGAGCCGACGAAGTGTGCGACTGCTTGGAAAACGCCGGTCTTAAAATAGTGCGCCGAATCGAAAACGGCGGTTGGGTCTGTTTGGTGTGCGAGTGATTAATAAAAAATCAACGAAAAGTACTCGTGTATGAATGTGGTATGCGGTGTGTGGATTTGGTTGGTATAATAGCAAAGAAAGAATTACCGTCGAAGAATCCGTAACAAAATTATACGCTTCCAAATTATATGAAATGCTCGAAAACGAAGAAACAAAAATCCGGCAATACAGCACCGAAATGCTCTATTCGTTGTTCGAGCGGAAGGAAAAAACTGGGACTGTTTATTTTCCCGATGTATAAGGAAGATAATATATGACCGAAGAAATGACTTTTGCCGTTTTTTACCTTGAAAGTTACAAAGCACACCGAAACCTGACAGGTAAAGAGGTTTTAAAACATTTTACGGATTATGGTGTGTTCGATTATATACGTGAGTTCTACGATGTTCTCCACACCACCGGTCGCAATTATATCAATAACGATATTGATATTTATCTTAATGTGTACGGTGCGGTAATATAAATAAAAAGGGTTTTTGCGGGTGACTGTTACCTGTGAGAACCCTTTGTTTTTTATCAGTTGTATATAAGTTTCGGGCTTTTTATTACTCCGAAACAGACCGCAACTTATGAAAATCGAACGCAAACAGATTTGTTTTGTCGGTCACGGTATTTATGTGTTTTTCTTTTCATATATTTAGCGAGGTGAGAAATATATGAAAAAAACTGTTGCATTATTTCTTTCGGTTATATTTATTATGCAAACGGCACCGAGTGTTTTTGCTTCGAAAAGAGTAGTTAAGGAGGACGAAAACCCGAAACTTTCTTCTTCGTTTGTTTCCGTTGTTCCGAACGGCGACGATGCAAAAAAACTTCCGGTCGAAGTCAAGGCGAAATCCGCTGTTCTTATGGAAGTGTCGACGGGAAAAATTCTTATGACGTTCAATCCCGACGTTAAATTGTTTCCCGCATCCGTCACAAAAATTATGACTGTTCTTTTGGTGGCGGAAGCACTGAACGAAAAAAAGATAAACCTTACCGATAAAGTGACGTGTTCTTTAAATGCCGCGGGAAAAGGCGGTTCACAAATTTGGCTTGAAGAAGGCGAAGAAATGACGGTTGACGAACTCCTTCGGGCAACGGTCATAGGAAGTGCGAACGATGCGGCGACTCTTTTGGGCGAGTATGTTTCGGGCAGTGAAGAAGCGTTTATATCTTTGATGAATAAACGTGCAAAAGAATTGGGGATGAACAACACTCATTTTGTAAATGCCACAGGGCTCGACGACACGACAGACGAACATTTAACGACGGCGAGGGATATTGCCGTTATGTCTTGCGAACTGCTGAAATACGACTTTATAACGGATTACACGACCGTGTGGATGGATTCTTTGAGAAACGGCAAAACGGAACTCGTAAACACAAACAGACTTGTGCGTTTTTTCGACGGAACAACAGGTTTAAAAACAGGCACGACCGCAAAAGCGGGATGCTGTGTTTCGGCAAGTGCCGAAAGAGGTGATTTGCATCTTGTTGCGGTAGTACTCGGAAGCACCAACAGTAACGACCGTTTTGAAACTGCTAAGGCTATGCTTAATTGGGGGTTCTCAAATTACGCTTCGTATACGCCGGAAGTTAACGGTTCACTTGTTAAAACCGTTAAAGTCATAGGAGGAAGAAGTGACTCGGTAGGCGTTTGTGTGCCTCGGATTTCGCCTTTGATTATCAAAAAAGGGGAGAAAGACAAAGTGCGGGTTGAGGTTGAAATGTGCGACGATGTTGAAGCACCCGTGTGCAAAAATCAAACTCTCGGAACTGTCAAAATAACGGTTTCCGAAAAAGTCGTTTCCGAATATAAGTTGACAGCATCGGATGAAGTCGAAAAACTTAATATAATCGATGCAATGCTTAAAATATTTAATTTCGTTTCCAACGGCAACACCGATTATCCGTATCTTATTGCATAGTCTATTCAACCGCTTGACATTTACCGCACCCTTTGGTAAAATAAATCGATAATGGATCGGTATGATTAAATCTAAAGGGGTGTTTGTTGTGTTTTATACTTCAACAAGAGACAATAATGTAAAAGTAACCGCTTCAAAAGCTATTACAGACGGTATTTCTCCCGACGGCGGTTTGTATATACCCGAATCTATCCCTCGACTCGGCGTTGACGAAATCAAAAAACTTTGCGATGTCGATTACAAAGAACGTGCAAAAAAAATATTGGGCTTGTATCTTACGGATTTCACCGCAGAGGAACTCGATTATTGTGTTGAGGGTGCTTATAAAGACGGTAAATTCGATTCGGAATTTGTTGCACCCGTTGTAAAACTCAACGAAAACGTCAATATTCTCGAACTTTTCAGAGGCCCGACGTGTGCATTCAAAGATATGGCGTTGCAGATACTTCCGTATCTTCTTACGGTTTCGGCGAAAAAGAATCTTAAAAACAAAGAAATAGTCATCCTCGTGGCAACATCCGGCGACACGGGAAAGGCCGCACTTGAAGGCTTTAAAGACGTTGACGGCACAAAGATTCTTGTTTTTTATCCGAACGACGGCGTCAGCCCCATGCAAAAACTTCAAATGACTACTCAAGAGGGTGAAAATGTCGGTGTGTGTGCCGTGTACGGCAACTTCGATGACTGCCAAACGGGTGTTAAATCCATTTTTACCGATAAAGATATTATTCGTAAATTCGAAGAAAACAACCTTGTTTTTTCTTCCGCAAACTCAATAAACTGGGGCAGACTTGCACCGCAAATAGTTTATTATGTTTCCGCTTATTGCGATATGGTCAACAGCGGTACCGTAAAATTCGGTGACTCCGTAAACGTTGCCGTTCCCACGGGGAACTTCGGCAATATCCTCGCAGCGTATTTTGCGAAAGAGATGGGTGTGCCCATCAATAAACTCATTTGCGCCTCAAACTCGAACAATGTTCTTACCGATTTCATAAAAACAGGCACTTATGACAGAAACCGCAGTTTTTATACAACTGTTTCACCGTCAATGGATATTCTTATTTCCAGCAACCTCGAAAGGCTTCTTTATATCCTTTGCGGAAGAAACGACAAAACAATAAACGAGTGGTTCGGCGAACTTAAAACAAACGGCAAATATACCGTTTCCGACGATGTTAAAGCACAAATCGAAGAACTGTTCTCGGCGGGATGTTGTGACGACACCGAAACCGCACAGACCATTCATTCGATTTATTCCGATTTCGGCTATCTTGCCGATACTCACACGGCGGTCGCTTTGAATGTCTGCGACGGATATATAAAAGAAACAGGCGACAAAACTCCCGTTATCGTCGCTTCCACCGCTTCACCGTTTAAATTTTCAAAAGCAGTTCTCTCTGCGGTTGAGGGTGTTTCAAACGAGTACGCCGATGAATTTGCAACTGTTTCGGCTTTGGAAAATGTTTCCTCTCTTAAAGCACCGTCACGCCTTGCCGAACTTAAAGGCAAAAAAGTCAGATTCAGCAAGGTCGTTTCAAAAGAGAATATGGTTGATGCCGTGTTTGAAATGTTGGGAATTTGACGGAAAGGGGCATTAAATGTCGTTATTTGTTATCGGTGACCCGCATCTTTCTTTTTCCGTTGACAAACCTATGGATGTTTTTCGCGGGTGGGCTGATTATACCGAACGCCTTATGAAAAATTGGAATGCCGTTGTCGGCGAAAACGACAGCGTTGTTGTTCCCGGCGATATTTCATGGGCGATGAATTTTGACGATGCGAAAGAAGATTTTGCTTTTCTTCATTCGCTGAACGGCACGAAATACATTTTAAAAGGCAATCACGATTATTGGTGGAACACAATGTCTAAAATGACATCGTTTCTTGATGCAAACGGATTTGATTCAATCAAAATCATTCACAATAATTCTTACACCGTCGAAGGGTTTGCACTCGCCGGTACACGTGGTTGGTTTTACGACGATTCGTCATCGGGTGATGTGCATAAAGTCATTCTTCGTGAGGCATCACGACTTCGCACATCGCTGAAAGTGGCATCCGAATCGGGTGGCGAAATAATAGTTTTTCTTCACTATCCGCCGATTAACGAACTTCAGCGTTGCGAAGAAATTTTAAGCGTCATTTCGGAGTTTTCCGTTAAACGCTGTTATTTCGGTCATCTTCACGGGTTTGTGTCACCGGGGTGTGCAAAAATAGAAGACAACGGTGTTTCGTTCAACCTTGTTTCCGCCGACTATCTCGGTTTTACCCCGAAACTTATACCGAATATTCCAAAATAGCATTAAAACACCGTGTTGTTTAATATATTTTGGGAATTATTAGAAAAATATTAAAAAAACAGTAGAAATTCGCAGATTATTGTGGTATAATTCTGCAGTATTTATTGTTAAACAGATTGATTATATCTTCTGTACGTAAAAAATGTTCGCAAAATGAAAGGATGTTATTCAAATGAGTTTAAAGTCTTGCGAAAAAGTTGAAACTAACGTTTATGCGGTTGAAATTTCTCTTGAGGGCGACGCTTTCAAGACCGCAGTTTCAAAAGCATACGCAAAAAACAAGGGTAAATATAACATACCCGGTTTCCGCAAGGGTAAGGCTCCCAAGCACATTATCGAAACTTATTACGGTAAAGAAGTGTTCTGGTATGATGCTGTTGACGCTGAGTATCCCGCACTTTTCGAAGATGCCGTTAAAGAAGCGGGTATCGAACCCGTTGCCGCTCCCTACGATGATGAAATCGCCGATATCAACGAAAACGGTTTCACCGTAAAATTCAAAGTAACGGTTAAGCCCGAAGTTGAACTTAAAGCATACAAAGGCATTAAGGCAGAAAAAGAAAAAGTTACCGTTAAAAAATCCGAAATCAAAGAGGAAGTTGAAAAAGCACTTGAAAAAGATGCAAAACTTGTTGCGGTTGAAGGCAAAGCGGCCAAAAAAGGCGATATTGCCACAATCGATTTCGAAGGTTTCCTTGACGGTGTTGCTTTTGAAGGCGGTAAAGGTGAAAATTACGACCTTGAACTCGGTTCGGGCAGTTTTATTCCCGGCTTCGAGGATCAGGTTATAGGCCATAAAGTTGACGATGAATTCGATATCGATGTCACTTTCCCCGAAGATTACGGTTCGGAAGATCTTGCCGGTAAAGCGGTTGTTTTCAAAATCAAACTTCATAAGATTATGAAAAAAGAACTTCCCGTATACGACGACGAATTTGTTAAAGATGTCAGCGAATTCGACACCGTTGCCGATTACGAAAAAAGCCTTGAGGAAGAAATAAAGGCAAGAAAAGAAGCCGCAGCGGAGCGTGCTTTCGAAAGTGCTGTTATGGATACTCTTGTTGACAACGTAGTTGCCGAAATTCCCGAAGTAATGATCGAAAAGGAAATCGACAACCAAATCAACGAGTTCGAATACAGACTTCGCTCGCAGGGTCTCCAGATGGAAATGTATCTTCAGTACCTCGGCATGGATATCAACGCACTTCGTGACAGTTACAAAGAAGGTGCCGAAAAGCAAGTTAAACTTCGCCTTGCTCTTGAAAAAGTTGCCGCTCTTGAAAACTTCGAAATTTCCGATGAAGATGTCGACAACGAACTCAAGTCATACGCAGATGCGTACGGTATGCCGATAGATAAAATCAAAACTCTCATTTCCGCCGATGATGTTAAAGCTGACCTCGCTTGCAGAAAGGCAATGGATCTTGTTAAAGAAACGGCTGTTGCCGGTGCAAAAAAGAAAACAGCCACTAAGTCGGAGGATGTCGCTGCCGAAGAAAAACCGGCAAAAAAGACTTCCGCCAAGAAAAAAGCGGATAATGACAGTGCGGATGCCGAAAAGCCCGCAAAAAAGCCGGCGGCTAAGAAAACTGCGGCTAAAAAACCCGCTGCGAAGAAAGCGGAAGACGCCGAATAATTATATTGTAATGCCGCCACAGTTTTATACTGCGGCGGTATACGTATATTTTTACACATTGATTAAATTACCGAAAATATCCAATAATCATCGTGATATTTTTGTTTTAGGAGGCTTAATTTATGGCACTTGTTCCTTATGTTATTCAGCAAACAGACCGTGGTGAGCGTTCGTATGATATTTTTTCAAGACTTTTAAACGACAGAATTATTGTTCTTTCCGATGAGGTTAACGATGCCACCGCAAGCATTATTGTTGCTCAATTGCTTTATTTGGAGGGTCAAGACCCCGAAAAAGACATCAGTTTTTATATCAACAGCCCCGGCGGAAGCGTTACGGCGGGTATGGCTATTTACGATACCATGCAGTATATAAAATGTGATGTTTCAACTATCTGTATGGGTATGGCTGCTTCCATGGGGGCATTCCTTTTCTCATCGGGTGCAAAAGGCAAACGCCTTATTCTTCCCAATGCGGAAGTTATGATTCACCAGCCTTTGGGCGGTGCGCAGGGTCAAGCGACCGAAATTCTTATTGCCGCCGACCACATCAAAAGAACAAAAGAACGTTTAAACAAGATCCTTGCCGAAAACACAGGCAAGAGCATTGACGAAATTTTCGTCGATACAGAGCGTGATAATTGGCTTTCCGCTGAAGAAGCTGTCAAATACGGCATTGCGGATAAGATTATCGAAAAAAGATAATTAACGGAAACAATCGGAGGTGCGCTTTTTGGCACGAGAAGACGATAAAGATAAGAAAATTCGCTGTTCCTTTTGCGGAAAATCACAGGATCAAGTCGAAAGAATGATTTCCGGCCCCGGAGTTTACATTTGCGACACCTGTGTTGAACTGTGCATGGATATTGTTGAGGGGATTCCGCCGAAGCAAAAGACGGTAACCACGAAACACGCAAAAAAACTGCCGAAACCCATTGAAATCAAAAAAGCGCTTGATGAATATGTTATCGGTCAAGACGATGCAAAACAGGTTTTGAGCGTTGCGGTTTACAACCACTATAAAAGAATATATCTCAATTCGCCCGATGATGTTGAAATCAACAAAAGCAATGTTTTGATGTTGGGGCCGACGGGTGTCGGAAAAACACTTCTTGCATCAACGCTTGCAAAAATACTCGAAGTCCCGTTTGCCATTGCCGATGCCACAACTCTCACCGAGGCGGGGTATGTCGGTGAAGATGTCGAGAACATACTTCTCAGGCTTATTCAAGCGGCGGATTATGACCTTGAACGTGCGGAACGCGGTATAATATATATTGATGAAATCGACAAAATCGGAAGAAAATCCGAAAACACTTCAATAACCCGTGATGTCAGCGGTGAGGGTGTTCAACAGGCATTGCTTAAAATAATCGAAGGTACAGTCGCCAATGTTCCGCCACAGGGTGGCAGAAAGCATCCTCAACAGGAGTTTATTCAAATTGACACTTCGAAAATACTTTTCATTTGCGGCGGTGCTTTTTCGGGAATTGAAAAACTCGTTGAAAACAGACTCGGAAAAACAGTTCTCGGTTTCGGTGGAGAACTTCATTCCAAAAGCGAGTTAAAGTCGATGGATATGTTTTCGAAGGTTACACCGCAAGACCTTGTTAAATTCGGTCTTATACCCGAACTTGTCGGCAGAATTCCCGTCATCACTTCGCTTCAAAACCTTGATGTAGACGGTTTGGTGAAAATTATTACTCAACCTAAAAACGCCATTTTAAAGCAGTATAAAAGTCTTCTTAAAATGGATAAGGTTGAACTCGATTTCACCGACGATGCCGTTAAAAGAGTTGCGGAACTCACAATCGAAAGGGAAACGGGGGCACGTGGTCTTCGTTCGATAATGGAAAGTATCCTTATTCCCGTTATGTACAGCGTTCCTTCGGAGTCGAACATTGAAGTCGTTAGGATAAACGCCGATGTTGTCGACGGAAAAAGCGAACCCGTGTATGTAAAAAAACCTAAAACGAACAATAATAAAGCCGTATAATTCGGTAATAGGGGAGTCGAAAAACGACTCCCTTCGCCATACAGGAGTGTATTTATGACAGAAAGAAATTATCAACCCGAAGTTTTGCCTGTTCTCGCTTTGCGAAATTTGGTTATATTTCCCGAACAGACCGTAAGTTTTGAGGTTGGAAGATTAAAATCCATCAGAGCAATCAAATCGGCGGTCGATACCGAAAGCCGACGGATTTTTCTTGTTTCTCAAAAGGATGCTCTGGTTGAAGACCCTAAATTTAACGATTTGAGCTCAGTCGGCGTTGTTGCCGAAATAAAACAAATTTCCGGCACTCCCGACAGCAGTAATTTTGAAATAGTTGTTGAGGGGCTTTACCGTGCGTGTGTTCGTGAAGTGAACAGAGAACGTATTTCTTTAAGGGCTGTTGTTCAAAGGCTTTCTGAGGTCTATCCCGACAACAACGATGCAAAAACGGTTGCGACTTTACGCACATTAAAAGAGTGTTTCGACAGTTATTTGGCAGTATCACCTCGTGTCGCACCGGAGATATTTCTTTCTATTTTGGAAGATGAAGATATCGCACATGTTACGGATGATATTGCGGGTCACTTTCATTTTACCGTGCAGGATAAACAGGCGCTCCTTGATGAACTTGATGTTATCAAAAGAGCCGAAATGATGTGTTCCGTTCTTTCAAGAGAATCGGAAGTTTTAAAACTTGAACTTGAAATATCCGACAAAGTTCAAGAACGAATGGATAAAAATCAACGTGAATATTATTTGCGTGAACAGATAAAAGTCGCATCAAACGAACTCGGTGAAGAAGATTCGCCTGTTGCGGAAGCGGAGCAGTTTAAAGAGAAAATCAAAACACTTCCCGTTGATGATAAAGTCAAGAAAAAACTTTTCGAGGAATGCGACAGGTTGGTTAAAACTTCACCCGGCAGTCCCGAAGCGAATGTTGCGAGAACGTATCTCGAAAGGGTCGTTTCGCTTCCGTGGGGCGTTTATACAACCGACTCGCTCGATGTCGGCGCCGCCGCCAAAATACTCGACAAAGACCATTACGGTCTTGAGGAAGTTAAAGAGCGTATTTTGGAACTGATTGCCGTTAAGAAATTCGCACCCGACACAAATTCGCAGATATTGTGTCTTGTGGGCCCTCCCGGAGTCGGAAAAACCTCGGTCGCCAAATCGCTTGCAAAAGCCCTCGGCAGAAACTATGTCAGAATTTCTTTGGGCGGTGTTCGTGACGAAGCGGAAATAAGGGGTCACAGAAAGACGTACATCGGCTCGATGCCCGGCAGAATCATTACGGCAATTGAACAGGCGCAAACAGCGAACCCACTGATACTTCTTGATGAAATAGACAAACTCGGAAGTGACTATAAAGGTGATCCGTCATCGGCACTTCTTGAGGTTTTAGACGGTGAACAGAACAGCACGTTTACCGACCATTACATAGATGTTCCGTTCGATTTGAGCAAGGTGCTTTTTATTACTACGGCGAACGACGCTTCGGCTATTCCCGCACCTCTTTACGACAGAATGGAAGTTATTGAACTCTACAGTTACACCGCCGAAGACAAATTCAGCATTGCCAAAAAGCATCTTGTTCCGAAACAGGTTAAGAATTTGGGAATGAATTCCAAAATGATAAGGTTTACCGACGGTGCGTTGAGAACAGTGATTTCGGATTATACAAAAGAGGCGGGTGTTCGTACCTTAGACAGAGTTATCGCAAAAATAATTCGTAAGGTTGCCGTGAAATTTGCAAACGGCTACGAGGGAAAAGTGACTGTTGACCCCGCATCGCTTAAAGAATATTTGGGCGCACCGAAGTATAAAAACTCAAAACTTGATTTTGACGATATGCTGGGTGCCGCAAACGGTCTTGCGTGGACTTCGGTCGGCGGTGAGATGATGCAAATCGAAGTTGCCGTTTTAGACGGCAACGGCAAACTCGAACTTACAGGTTCTTTGGGCGATGTTATGAAAGAGTCTGCGAAAGCCGCACTGACTTACATAAGAAGCAGAGCCGATTCGCTTGATATTGACGGTGATTTTTACAAAACGAAAGATATACATATCCACGTGCCCGAAGGAGCCGTTCCCAAAGACGGGCCGTCTGCGGGTGTCACAATGGCAACTGCGCTTGCTTCGGCACTCACGGGGAGATGTGTCAACAAAACCGTTGCAATGACGGGTGAAATTACGCTGAGAGGCAGAGTCCTCGCTATAGGCGGTCTTCGTGAAAAATCAACAGCCGCTTACAAAAACGGCATAAAAACAGTTCTTATTCCCGAAGAAAATACCGCAGACCTCGATAAAATCAACGCAACCGTTAAAAATGCGATTGAGTTTATTCCCGTTTCGACACTCGATGAAGTTTTGAGCATCGCTCTTGAAGAACCAAAAAAACACAGCGAGAAAACAAAAGACAGCAAAAAAAGAAGTGCAATAAAAAACGGCGACTGTGAGAAAAAATCTACCGCTGTTTATTGCAGAGAGGGATAACAATGAATTACAATAAGGTTCGGTTTGAAGCGGCGTTCGGCACATTGAAGCAAATACCCGAATCGGATTTGCCCGAAATCGTCTTTGCGGGGCGTTCGAATGTCGGAAAATCTTCAATGCTTAACCGACTTTTTAACCGCAAAAATTTGGCGAGAGTGTCTTCCGTTCCCGGTAAAACGATTACAATTAACTTTTTCCGAGTTGAAGATGTAAGAATTGTCGATTTGCCCGGTTACGGTTACGCAAAAGTCGCAAAAGGTGAAAAACGCCGTTGGGCTGAAATGATGGAAGGCTATTTTCAGTCGCCGAGGAATATAAAAACCGTTGTTCAACTTGTCGATATGAGACACAAACCGTCGGAAGATGACTATGTTATGATGCGGTTTTTACGTGAGTCGGGTATTCCGTTTGTTGTTGCCGCCACCAAAAGCGACAAACTCAACAAAACACAGTATAACGAGCGAAAAATCGCACTGCGTGAAGAACTTTCGGAATTCGGCGAAGATTTGATTATTATTCCGTTCTCGTCGGAAAAAGGCGAGGGTACGGAAGAATTAAAAAAATATATCGAAAGTGTACTTCTTTTCGAATGAAGTGTTAAAAATGATGAGGCTGTAAAAAACGCAAGTTTTTTACAGCCTGTTTTAATGATATTCGGTGTGTCGTTTATATTTTGAGAGAAATGAAGAAGTTGTTATTATCAAGCGGGTCGCCCGTCATTATTTCATGGGCGGCGTTTTTCAAATGTGTTAACGTTCTTACAAGACTTTTGTTTTTAATGTGTAATTTATTTGTAATTCGCAACGGGAGTGAAAGAGCTTGCGTGAATACGGTGTAATAAGCCGAGCCTTCACGGTGCTTTTCCAACGAACCGTCAAGTATTGAGTGAAAAGCGGAAAAAATCATATCTTTAACATATATGTTGCCGATTTCTTCGGCTGATTTTTTGTCAATCGCTTTACCGAGAAAAACAAAATTCAATACTTTGGCGGTTTTTTTAACCGTCAGCTTGTTTAAAATTTTCAAAAGCGGTTTTGCAAATATCCAAACTTTGTTCGATTTCTTTTCGGACATACCGAGACCTGCGGTTAAAGCGGCGAAATCCGCTTTGCTATTCGTGGCGGCGGCATTGATAACTTTTTCAAACATGGCGGTTGCGTGTTTTTTTAAATAATCATTGGTGTATTCTTTGCCGTTATATTCGAAAACTTTCAAATGTTCCGTTTTAATATCCATTCCGTTTTCGGTAACGGTGCAGTAAACAATCGGGGCGGGGTATCCGCTTATTGAACCGACATTGATTTCGTAAAAAGGTTTGCCGTTTTCTGAGTTTATTTTTCTTATATGTTGCATGTGCGAGTGGCCGGTAAACATAACGGGAAAGTTGATATCGGCAAATTTTTTGCACAGTTTTTCACGGTACATTACAGAACCGTGACCGTTAATTACACGGTCAAATTCGGTCAAATGCAAATGATGGTGTTGCATACCGAAAACAACATCACAGCGCTCTTCGGCTTTTTTAACTTGTTCTTTTATCCAATCAAAATGTTCGTCGGAGTAACCGGCACCACCCTCACCGTTTTGGTCATCGTCCAAGCAGAAAACGGTCAGCCCGTCGCACGGTCGTACAGCATAGGAAACTTTATCCTGATGAGTGTGAAATTCCGAAATTGCTTCGTTCAAACCGAATTCACGGTAAAATTCGTGAAGTTCGTGGGGCTTCAGCGTTTTAACATCGTGAAAAACCGAGTCACCGTCAAACCTTCGGGGATTGTCGTCGCAGCACCAATCATGTGTTGCGGTAATGACATAAACGGGTTTCGTTTTTTGAAATTCTCGAAGGAGTTCACGCATTTCTTCGTGAGAACAGAGTTCACCGTCATTTGAAAGGTCACCGGCAATCAACAAAAAACGTGCATCGGAATTTTTGATTTCGTTTAGTGCGGCGGAAACCGTACCCTTGCTTTTTGCAAGCATTTTTTGGTCAGAACCTTGGCGCCTTTCGTAGGCGGAACCGGAACAACCTAATTTTTCGGAGTAGTAATGCGGGTCTGCGATTACAGCGAATTTTGTCATGACTTTTCAGCCCTTACCATTTAATATTTACGGTTGAACCGGTTACTTTATATGTTATGGGGTCGACAAGGGAAGTTGATGCCGTCTTTTTTAAACTTTTTGCGAATGCTTGAGCCATCATTTTATCGGTGAATTTGAGAGTGATGTCCAAATCGATAAGAATGGGCATACCGACGTTTAAAATTTTAAATCCCGTCAGCCACCAATGTTTTTCGGGGCCTCTTGAAAATACAAATTCGTTTTGATTGTAAAAATCGAATTGCATTTCTATAAGTTCCGAATCATCGGCACAGTCGTATTGCATAACTCTGTCAAGCGGACGGTTATAAAGACCGACTTCGGCGCCCGCCGTCATACCGTACTGACCTTTCCAAATTTGTATCATCCATTGCTTGTTGTTATAAACAAATTCGATACGCTTTGTGTCATAAACCATACCGACCATGGGTGCCGCCATATCATAAACGAAGTTGAAACCGAAGTTCCTTTGCAGAGGATTCAAGTGCGAATAATAAATTCCCTGTTTTGCATCGTATTCAAAACCCGCTAAGTTAAGAATTTTACCCGCTGTATTGGGGTCTTCGGTTGCAAAAAGCAAGTCCTGTACTTCTTTAATGGGCATTTCTTCCAATTCTTCTTCGGTAACGTCGGTTTCGGTTTTATCGTTTTTGCCGTTATCGGTTGAGGGCACGGTAGTTGTTACTGTGCTTTGACCGTTTGCGGGTCTGCTTTGCGTACCGTTTGAGGGCTCAACCTGTGCAGAAGACGAAGCGACCGTGTCAGCACTACCCGTGGCAGAACCTTCCGTTCCGTCACCGTTTACCGAGGGCGTTATTGAAGCGCTGTTTGTTACGTCGTTGTTTACGGGGATAATATCACCGTTTTGTTGAGTCGGGTCAACAACATTCGCAACGTTGTTTTTTTGAATAATCGACCTTGTAAAATCCACAATTCCGCAACCGGAAAAACAGATTACAACCGCCAGTACAAGCGAAATTGCAGAAATCAATTTTGCGAGTTTTCTCATTAATATCACTCCATAAGCATCGGAGACTTATCCGAACTCCGATTTGTTTTTGATAAACAAACGCATCTACTGTGTTAAAATACTCACAAATCCGATAGGATTTGTTGCACTTTTGCCTTGTATCTGCATTCGTTTCTCTCAAAACAAATTCTCCGACCTGAAACGGATGAGATTTCGAGGAATTTACGGTGCAAAGGCAAGAATAAGATTAAGCCGGAAAGCACCGAAAAATGCCGTTTAAGGCGGATTCGGACACACCTCCACTGCTTAACACATTAAATATACCACATATTTATTGAAAAGTCATCTTTTTTACAAAAATTTAACATCAATTGACAAAACACTCCGTAAAGTTATATAATTTACTTAAAATACGGTGGTGATAATAATGTATGAAAAACTGAAAACTACGGTTTGTAATGCCAATGTACTGCTTCATTCGTTGGGGCTTGCTCCGTTCACTTGGGGCAATGTTTCCGAAGCAGACCGTGAAAACGGCGTTTTTGCAATTAAGCCGTCGGGCGTTCCTTATGCTGATTTAACGCCCGAAAAAATCGTTGTCCTTTCTTTAGATGACGGATCCGTTATCGAAGGCGATTATAACCCGTCTTCCGATACACCGACACATTTCATCCTCTATAAATCTTTTCCGGAACTCGGTGCCGTCGTTCACACTCACTCGGTGAATGCAACATCTTTTGCACAGGCGGGGCGTGAAATACCGGCGTACGGCACAACTCACGCCGATTTTTCGCATACGTCTGTTCCGTGTACACGAACGCTGACTAAAGCGGAGGTCGAATCCGAATACGAACTCAACACCGGTAAAGTTATCGCAGAACATTTTGAAAAAAATTCGCTCGGCACAGATTCAACGCCCGCTGTTCTTGTGCGTTCTCACGCACCGTTTATTTTCGGTAAAAACGCCGAAGACGCGGTTCATAATGCCGCCGTTCTCGAAATCGTTGCCGAAATGGCACTGAAAACGGAAGTTATCGGGGGCGATGTTTCGAAAATCGATAATTATCTTTCCGACAAACATTATTACAGAAAACACGGTAAAGACGCCTATTACGGCCAAAAGAAATAATTATGACTGAATTTACTCATTTACATCTTCACACCGAATACAGCCTTCTCGACGGTGCTTGCCGAATCGGGGAGGTGGTTTCGCTTGCCAAAAAACTCGGTCAAAAAAGCCTTGCTGTGACCGACCACGGAGTGCTGTACGGTGCTGTTGCGTTTTATAAAGCGTGTAAATCGGAGGGCATAAAACCGATTATCGGTTGTGAAGTTTACGTTGCACCGCGTTCAAGGTTCGATAAAGTTCACGGTATAGACAGCGAACGTTATCATTTGATTTTGCTTTGCAAAAACGAACAGGGCTACAAAAATTTGCTTAAACTTGTTTCTTCCGCTTGGGTCGACGGTTTTTACACAAAACCGCGAGTTGACAGAGAGTTGCTTGAAAAATACCATGAGGGGCTTATTGCACTTTCGGGCTGTTTGTTCGGTGAGGTTGCGACGAAAATTCTTCAACGAAATCCGGACGGCGCAAAAGAGACGGCACTTTGGTATAAAAACATATTCGGTGACGGCAACTATTATCTTGAAATTCAAAATCACGGAATGATTGAAGAAAAAGAAGTAACCGACGGAATTATTACTTTAAGCCGTGAACTCGACATTCCCGTTGTTGCAACAAACGACGTGCATTACTGCCATAAAAACGATGCCGACATACAGCGAATACTCATTGCCATACAAACAAACAAAACCGTCGGTGAAGACGGTGGTTTGGATTTTTCAAACGACGAGTTTTATTTAAAAAACGGTGACGAAATGGCAGAGGCTTTTTCGGATTATCCCGAAGCCGTTTCGAATACTTGCATTATCGCCGATAAATGCAATTTCGATTTTGAATTCGGCGTTACAAAACTTCCGCTTTTCGATGCACCCGTTTCGGATCATAAACAGTATTTGCGTGATGAATGCTTAAAAGGTCTTTCGGCTGTTTTCGGCAAAATCCCTGATAATTACAACGAACGTTTGAATTATGAACTTTCGGTTATCGACCAAATGGGATTTAACGATTATTTCCTTATAGTCGCCGATTTCATTCGATTCGCAAAAAGCAAAAATATACCCGTAGGCCCCGGCAGAGGCTCCGCCGCCGGCTCACTTGCGGCATTCGCTTTGGGGATAACGGGTATCGACCCGATTGAAAACAAACTTCTTTTTGAGCGTTTTCTCAATCCCGAAAGAGTAAGTATGCCGGATATCGACATTGACTTTTGTTATGAGCGTAGGGGCGAAGTGATTGATTACGTCACGGAAAAATACGGTTCCGACAGAGTTGCCCAAATTGTAACATTCGGAACTTTACAGGCGAAAGCCGCCGTAAGAGACGTCGCAAGGGCGCTCGGATTTCCGTATAGTACGGGCGACGTTGTTGCGAAACAGATAACAAGAGATTACCGTGATATTCAAGATGCACTGTCGAAAAACAACGAATTAAAAGCGCTTTACGATTCCGATGAAAATATAAAAAAAGTTATTGATGCGGCTATGCGTGTCGAGGGGATGCCACGTCACGCCTCCACCCATGCCGCCGGCGTAGTTATAACCCGTGACGAGGTTTCGTCATATGTTCCGCTTGCAAAAAACGGCGACCAAACCGTAACACAGTTCACAATGACCGAGATCGAGCAGTTGGGACTTTTGAAAATGGATTTTTTGGGTCTTCGCACCCTCACGGTTATAAACGATGCCATTGAAGAAGTTTGCAAAACCGAGCCGAAATTTGAATTGTCGAAAATTCCGCTTGATTGCGACGAGGTCTTTTCGGAAATGTCAGCGGGTAATACGGTAGGCGTTTTTCAATGTGAATCTTCGGGCATGACAAATCTTATTGTCAATATGAAGCCCGAAAAATTTTCCGATATTGCGGCGGCAATCGCACTTTACAGACCGGGCCCGATGTTTTTTATCGATACTTATCTCGATAACCGCAAAAACCCCGACCACATCACATACAGAACACCGCTTTTGAAAGATATACTTGACGAAACAAACGGATGTATGGTCTATCAGGAACAGGTTATGCAAGTGTTCCGCACCCTTGCGGGATATTCATACGGCAGAGCGGATGTTGTGCGCCGTGCCATGAGCAAGAAAAAACGTGATGTTATGGAAAGCGAAAGAGAAATTTTCGTGAACGGCCTAAAAGATGAAAACGGAAACATCATAATTGAGGGCGCTGTGCGTAAGGGCATAGATGCTAAAACCGCCGATGATGTGTTTTCCGATATGATATCGTTTGCGTCTTACGGTTTTAACAAAAGCCATACCGCCGCTTACGGCCTTATAGCGTATCAAACGGCTTATTTAAAGGTTAAATATCCACGTGCTTTTATGGCGGCACTTCTCACAAGCGTTATCGGTGATGTTACCAAAACCGCCGTTTATACAAACGAGTGCGCACGGCTTTCATTGAATGTTTTGCCACCACACGTCAACAGAAGCGGTAACAGGTTCAGCGTTGTCGGTCGGGATATTGTTTTTCCGCTGTTGGGAATCAAAAATTTGGGGCGTTCGCTTATTGATAAAATCGTTTGCGAGAGAAATGAAAACGGCAACTTTAAAAGTTTTTGGGATTTCTGTAAAAGAGTCAACGGCAGCGAACTTAACAGGCGTGCATTGGAATGCCTCATAAAAGCCGGCGCTCTCGACGGGCTTGACCTCAACCGTTGCGAAATGCTCAGGAATTCGGATGTTGCCCTTGAAAGTGCCGCCAAGGAAAATTCAATGTATGCGGGCGGTCAATTGGATATGTTTTCTGTTTTCGGCGGTGACGGTTTTTCTTCCGAACCCGCATTTGTGCATTGCGATGAGTTGCCGAAAAACCAACTTCTGAATTTTGAAAAAGAAGTTGCGGGGCTCTATTTTTCGGGGCATCCGTTAGATTCTTACCGTGATGTTTGCGAAAAAATCGGCTGCCCGAAAACCGCCGAACTTTACGAAATCCTCGAAAGCGGTGCCGAAAGCACGATAGACAACAAAAAGGTTCGGTTTATCGGTATCGTCAATTCCTTTAAAAAGAAAGTAACAAAGCGTGACGAAATAATGGCTTTTTGTACCGTCGAAGATTTGTACGGCGAACTGGAAATGATTGTTTTTCCGAAAGCGCTTGTTATGTATGCGGATGTTCTGTCGGTGGGGAATATCATTCTTGTCGACGGCAAAATATCGGTCAAAGACGATGAAATCAAACTTATTTGCGAATCTGTTGAAATTGCACCGAAAAGCGTCGAAATTCAAACGTCGACGGAAAGTCAAAAGGGCGGGGGAAACGGCAAACGAAAGAACGGATTGTTTCTTCGTGTATCTTCCGAAAACAGAACGAAAATCGATTCCGTAAAAAATCTTTTGTCGATTTTCGGTGGAAAAACACCTGTTTATTTGTTCTTTACCGATTCGAAAAAATATGAGTTTTTGGGTGCGGAGTTTCTTACAGACGTGAATAATCCGTTGCTGACGGAATTAAAATATATTTTAGGCGACGAAAATGTTGTTTTAAGGTGACGATTTTACATTTTTTGCCTTTTTCTCTTGTTAAATCGGTTACAGTGTGTTATAATCCTAAAGATTTAATATAAGTAGTTTATATGGAGGTTCTCAAATTGAAAACTATTGGTGTTCTTACAAGTGGCGGAGATGCCCCCGGCATGAATGCCGCTATTCGTGCGGTTGTCAGAAGCGGTTGTGAAAACGGAATGCGTGTTATGGGTATTCGTCGCGGTTACAAGGGCCTTATCGAAGGCGATATGTTCGAGATGAATCTTCGCTCGGTATCCGATATCATTCACCGTGGCGGAACAATGCTTTATTCCGCTCGTTGTCCCGAATTTGCCGAATCCGAAGTACAGGATAAGGCTGTTGAGGTTTGTAAGGAGTTCGGTCTCGACGGTATCGTTACCATCGGCGGCGACGGCACTTTCAAAGGTGCCCGTGCACTCACTCTTAAAGGTGTTCCTTGTATCGGTATTCCCGGAACTATCGATAACGATATTTCTTCATGCGATTACACTATCGGCTACGATACGGCACTTAATACCGTTATGGATATGGTAGACCGCATTCGTGATACAACTGAATCTCACGACAGATGCTCGATTGTTGAGGTTATGGGCAGAAATGCCGGTTACCTTGCGCTCAACGCGGGTATCGCGGTCGGTGCTACATGTATACTTATTCCCGAAATCGATTACGATATTGATTCATACATAATCGAAAGAATGAAGCGTACCCAAAAAACAGGTAAAGAGCATTTTGTTATCGTTGTTGCCGAAGGTGTAAAGGGTATCGATGTAAATTCACTCGCTAAATATATCGAACAAAAAACAGGTGTCGAAAGCCGTGCCACAGTTCTCGGTCACGTTCAGCGTGGCGGTTCTCCGTCGGTTCGTGACAGAGTTCTCGCAAGCCAAATGGGATTCTATGCCGTTCAGTTGCTTAAAGAAGATATCGGCAACAGGGTTGTTGTAGTCAAAAACGACAAAATCGTCGATTATGATATCATCGAAGCACTTAATATGAAAAAATCTATAGACCCCGAACTTTACCGAATCGCAAACGAAATTTCAATCTGATTAAAATGTACAAATTGAATATACAATATACAAAAAACATCAGCCTTACAAAACAGGCTGATGTTTTTTGTTATATCCTAAAAGTTCGGTATCTGTTTAAATCCTTGACAAGCGATTTTATATTTTGATAACGTTTTGATATCTGCGTATCCGTGCATTTGCGAATGATTTTTCCGAGCCTGCCGGAAGGTGTTTTAAACGATGGGTGAGCGTTACAAAGAAGTTCGTTGAACATAACACCCAAAGCATAAATATCGGTGGAGGGTGTGGAGTGATAAACGCCGTACTGTTCGGGTGCGGCATATCCGACGGTGCCGAGGTTGTATGTGTCTTTGTCTTGACCTCCGACCATAATTTTTGCGGCGGAAAAATCAATTAAAACCGCTCTTTTTTCGGGTGTGATTATTATGTTAGACGGTTTAACATCACGGTGAATGATGTTGTTCGAATGCAAATAATCGAGTGCATTGCATATATCAAAAATGATTTCGAAAGTGAATGTTTCATCAATGCCGTTTTCCGCGGAGTAAACATCGAGAGTTTCCCCGTCAACAAAACTTTCCAAAACCACAACACAGTCATCGCACGAACAAACGTCGTATATAGCGGGCAGATTCTCGTGTTCGACACCGCGAAGTTTTCGGTAAATGTGATCGTTACGTGTTTTGGAGGCGATTTTTACGATTTTTTTACCCGTGGATTTATGTGAGTATGAAATGATAGTGTTTTGCTCATCATCTTTTAGTTCGCCGGAGAATTCGTATTCGCTTTTCAAAATATCGTCAATAAAATCAGCGTATGTGCTCATTGTGTTTTCAGCGCCTTTTCATTGTTTTTTGCTAAAAGATCATTTGATTGCGAAAGTGTATACATGCGGTTGACACAAAAAATAATAATGCTGTCACGCTTGATTTTCGGATAAAGTGCCGCATATTCGTAAATTCTTAAAGCCTCTTGGAGATAATCCAAGTCAAGTTTCATTGCCAAGAATATTCGAATGAGTGTATCTCTTGCGGGTTTTTTCTTTAGTTTTAAAATATCATAAAAATACGTGTATCCGATATCCGCTTTGTTGATGATATCGCTTTTTTTCATTCCGCTTAAATCGATGACTTTTTTCCAAAATGAATTTGTGTCGCAGTCGATAAAAGCGTCGTTGTTGTTTGAAAAATATTCATCATAAGACGATGTGTTCGATTTTAACTGATTCAATAAATCTTCGGTTTTCTTAACCATTTGAATAATCCTCCTCAAACATTTTCTATGATTAAGTTGCCTGTAAACGTATTTTTAATTGTGGCTAATTGCGGGTGGTTTTCCGGTATGTGAATCGTCTTGAGATTGGGGTAACAGTTGTTGAAATATAAAGTCGAATCCGGAACGGCAAGTTTCGACGAGGCGGGAAGATACAATTCACGGAGGCTTGTGTTTACAGTGCCTGACGTACCGTTTTTACCACAGGATAAGATACAGTTTTTCGGAAGTTTAAAAACCGTATCGGTTTTTTGCGGTGGATATATCAAGTCATAATGAGTGCTTGTAGATGCCCATTTGTAAAAAAGAACACCGTCTTGCGAGAAAACACTCGGATGCCCTGCTTCGACGTTTATCGCTTTAAGGCCCGTACCCCAGTGCATAGGTGAAGTAGGAATGTTTTTGAGATTTTTGTGGATATTTATTACTTTAAGATTCGAAACTTCGTCAAGGTTGTGACCGTTGTCGATTGATGTGCACCAACTCGGAAAAGTAAGAGTGGTGTATTCGGGCGAGGCGGTGAACCAAAAGAATTTGTTGTCACGATAATAAGCACCGTCAATAAGTTCGTTGTTTGACGAACCGTCGGGACCGATGTAAACAATGGGGCAGTTGTAGGCAAACTCCGAAGATAGGTGAATGGATTTGTTGGATGTTACGATTTTTTTAAGGGAAGTTAAGTTGTTAAAACAGTGATAGTTGAAAATAATCAGACTTGATTTTTGATTGTCAAAACGTATTTCTGTTATTTCGCCTTTGTTACTGAAACAGTTTTTATCAATTTCAGCAACAGGGTGGTTATCTATGTATGACGGAATCGTAACAATTGAGGCACTACCGGTATAATTCGTAAGTATGGCGTTGCTTTTCGAGTTTAATCTGTATTCGAACAAGGAGGCGTTGTTTTCGTTAGCGTTTGATGTTGTCTGTTCGGAATTGCTGTTTGATGCCGAGGACGTTGCGGTGTTTTCCGAACCCTCTAAAGTTGAAGTTACGGCAGATGAAACAGTTGACGAAACGGTAGGCGGAACAGTCGAATCTATATCACCGGTTTTGTCCGAAGAAGGCGCTTCGCCTTTTGATACATCGGTTTTATCGGTGGTCGAGTCAACGGGATTTTCGTTTGAAACCGGCACTTTTGTTGTGCTTTCTCCGAAAATAAAATCAAAAAAACTTGATTGTTTTGATGTTTCGGTTGTGTCGGAAACATCGTTTTTATCAAAAATCGGTGCAAAAAAGTTTTGAAGCGGTGTCTTCTTAGAACTTTCGGTAACCTGAACGGTTTTTGTAACTTCAACTGTTTCGAAAACTTGGTCACCGTTTGCGGTTGTAACATTAACACCGAAAGTGTCCGTCAGCGGAACCGTTTCGGTTACCTTGATAACAGTCGTGCCGGCTTCTTGCATCGGTGTGCTATCGGAATTAAACGACCTCATACAGTAGACGGAAATTCCCATAATAAACAAAAAAACCATCGCTATACTAATGCGACGAATAAATTTTTTGTTAAATTTCTTTTTTATACCGACAAAATAATTCTCTGTAAATGCAAACTTTTTTGAGGGTTTGCCATGCTTTGAAACAACCTTTTCAGCATCAACATCCGATGTATTTGCCTGAGAATCAATATTCGTAAAACAGTGCAAACAAAAGTGTGCTTCTTCGGGTAATTCTTTGCCACATTTTGAACATCTGTTCTCCATTAATACCCCTCCGTTTTAAATTTTATATAGAGTGTAGTTTATTTTTCGACAATTGTCAAGAGCGGATGTCGAATTTTGACGTTTTAGTTTCCGCCGAGTTTCGCCTTTTCGGTTTTAGTCCAAACGTGTATCATTTAACAAATAATGTAAATTTTTTAGTTAAAAACACGAAAAGTACGCCGGTAGAGAATTGTTTTTTCGATTCGATGGTGGTTTAATTGTTCTCGTGTATCAATACAACGGAGGGTTTTATATAAATGAATATTTTTGAACACCATTATTTTGAAAAGGGGGCGTATCTTTGAAAAATAAACTTGTTTTACGGATTTTAGCCTGTTTAATGACATTTTCGGTTATTTTTTGCCTTGAATTTAATTTTATTGCCTCTGCGTCGAGTGCAAGTGTTGTGAAAGTAAGTTCGGATTCAAATAGTGCACAAGCCGGAAAAACGGTCAAAGTTCCAATTTATTTGAAAAATAATAACGGTATCATTGGATTTAAACTTATTTTCAAGTATGATTCTTCACTTCTTGCGCCCGTGAGTGTGGAAAACGGATTGATCAATGGTGGGTTACAGGATAATATCGAAGGCGATTCGGTACCGGGTGAATTTTGTGTATATTGGGCCGGTACGGAAAATGTTTATGATGACGGAATATGGTTATATTTGAATTTTGAAGTTAATTCAAGGGCACGTTCTCAAAATACAACAGTTAAAGTTTCTTACAGTCAAGAGGATACTTTTAACGAGGATTTCGAAGATGTGATTTTTGATTGTCAATCTATTGAGATCGGAATTGTTAATTCATCTTATTCTGATTCCGTTGCTTTCGGCGTATCTTCCTTAGGGACAAAAGCCGGTGAGAACTTTTCAGTTCAGATAAATGCCTTGAAAACAACAAGTGTTGACAAAGTTGAATTCAACATCTCTTATGACAGCAGTCTTTTTGAGTTTGTTGATATTAAGGGGAATGATTTGTCTTTTTCAGTTAAAACGAGCGAGGGGAATTTATATA
Organism: uncultured Eubacteriales bacterium; assembly: GCA_964408605.1. Taxonomy (GTDB): domain Bacteria; phylum Bacillota; class Clostridia; order Oscillospirales; family Acutalibacteraceae; genus DTU089. The sequence continues at coordinate 7,382 of CAYPAB010000002.1, read as the reverse complement.
TTTCTGTTAACGATTTTAACTTGGAAAGTGCACCGACTGAGATTTTTGTAATAACTTTCAGAAGCAGTAAGCATACTGTCGGCGGTAAGTATGTTTTTGAAACAACGGCAAAAGCCGACGAAAAAGATGTTTACTGTTCGGACTGTGATGTGAATGTAATAAACGGCGAATACAGTGGCACTGTTGTAAGCGGAGAACCTGTTTACGCTACATCCGGTGAAACTGTGGTTTTTCCCGTTTATTTAAAAAACAATACAGGTGTTATGGGTTTTAAATTGATGTTTGAATATAACAAAACAGTTCTTACACCTGTTTCTGTTCAAAAAGGGAGTGCTTTATCAAGCGGTACGCTTAACGATTCAATCGGCACAACAGACGATGGCACATTTTTTGTTATATGGAACGATGTTTCCGAAAATAAAAAAGACGGACTTGTTTTGAGTATTACCTTCAAGGTCAACACAAGTGTTCGTTATTGCAAATCCGATATCACGATGACATATTCTCAACCTGATACTTTTGATGAAAAATATAACGATGTACGGTTTATCTGCAATGATATGTCATTTTCGGTTACAAATTTAACTCCCGTTGATACTGAAATGACAGTTGTTAACCCAACGCTTGGGTATATCGTTACCGAATCACAACTGATTAAAAACATCGCGGCGCTTGTCAGTGTCGAAAAAGGTATGGTTTTAAATGGTGTGACTAACGGATCATACTACGGCACCGGAACTTCTGTTTCCGTTGTTAATAATGATGGCGAAACAGTCGAAAATTACAGCGTCGCCGTTATAGGCGATGTGAACGGTGACGGAGCTGCCGATGTGCTCGATTTAACTATTGTCGAAAAAGACGTAAACGGAAAATCACTGCTTTCGGGCGCTTATTTAAAGGCTTGTGATTTTGATAACAATGGGGATCTTGATATCTTCGATTATCAAAATGAGATAAACTACATTCTATCTAAATAGGAGGTTAAGTATGAAAAAGAAATTTTGTACACGACTGATGTCCTGCTTACTGGCTTTGCTGGTTATTGCATCGGTAATGCCAATCGGAGCCGTTAAAGCCAGTGCTGCTTCTTATTCGTCAGATTATCGCTATTGGTCCCAAGGCGCATCGGATATTACAGGTTCCGGAGGTAATAGCGGCGTGAGAAGATGGGGCTGTTGGATAGTTGCCCAATCTAAGATGATCTATGAGGCTAACATAAATCGTGAATCATCATTTAATCCCGACTCATATTACTACTGGGAAAAGGCGAATGGATATGTTGATAGCGGATACGGTCAAATAAACGGTGCATTAGCCCCGGTTGCATATGCAAAACAAAGAGGGAAAAATTTGAATTATTTAGGCAATTGGTCTGCTGCCGAGAATCAAATTTGGTTTAACATAAATGCGGGGTACTATACAATAGTAAAGGTTCACAGTGGAGGCGGTGTGCATTTCGTTTTAGTCGATAATGCTACATCAAGACGAAAAGGCAAGATAAATATTTATGATTCGTCAAGCAAGAATACAATAGTTGGTTCCTGTTCGCTATCAAATTACAAAACCATTACAAGTTATGTGTATAAAGCAGCGAACTCCGCGCCTGTCACCCCAACTCGCCCCGATAAACCGACAATAACATCCATAAGTTCAAGTGATATTGCGGTTGGTAAGACTGTTACTGTGTCATGGCAACAGTCCCCAAGGGCGACATCATATAATGTTTCGATCAGGGGTGCCGAAACAAGAGATATTGCAGTAAACGCTAATGCAACGTCTTGTGCTTTTACATTAAATAATATAGGTGCCCATTATATTTACGTTGAAGCGAAAAACGACGGAGGAACAAGTCTTAATAACAATTACAGAACTTGTACAACACATGCTCCCGTAACAGTGAAGTTTCTCGATTGGAATGATGCGCTTTTAGGCACACAGACTGTTGAATACGGCGGAAGTGCCAAAGCACCGGTTTCACCTGAACGAAAAGGGTATTCATTCCAAGGTTGGAGTGATTCTCTGTATAATCTCACCAACGATAAAACGATAAAAGCGGAGTATAAGATTAACACTTATACGGTTAACTTTCTTGATAAAGAAGGGGATTTATTAAAGAGTGAGAAAGTTGAATACGATAAAGATGCGACTCCGCCAACCGATACCAATGCTCCGACAGGTTACAGTTTCTTGGGTTGGGATAGTGATGACTATAAAAATGTTTACACCGATTCAACTAACAAAACGATAAGAGTCAACGGCATTTATTCTTGGTTTAACGATGACTTGCCGGTTGTTTGTGAAATCACCTCCGCCAAGAGACAGTCGGACGGCTACTATGCATATTTTAATTTAACGAATTATGACAAAAAAACAACGCGCGGGCGTGCTGTCGTTTCGTTAAAAACTTCTTCGGGTAAACTTGTAGATGCGACTGAATCCGCCGCATTCAGCATACCCAAAAACGGAAATAAAACAGGCATAGAGGTTTTTATTCCCTGTGAAAGTGCCGCTACAAACATAGAAATAGTTGTTGTTGACAGTTATTCCTCCGGTGTTCCCATTTCGGAAAAGGTAACAGAAAAGATAGATTCCGCGTTGATGTGGTCGGATTGGAGCGTAAATAAACCTGATGAATCTAATAGCGATTTGGAAATCGAGTCGCGTAATGAATATAGATACCGTGATAAAGAAACCTCTACAGGTACCACAAAAACAAAATCAAGTTGGATTTGGGACGGAACAAGAACCGAAAGTGTTGGCTCTTGGTCCGGTTATGGCGACAATCCCGTTAGTTCTTTTGATAACGAACAAACACGCCGAGAAGTACGGACACAATCGGTGCCGGTATATTCCACTCGTTGGGCGTATGTTTACTACCATTTCTATAAATACAAAGGCGGTAGTCATACATATTGTCCTACAAATCATGCAGGAGGAACATATCACGGATATTACTATTCATACTCTCCGTTTACATGGCGCAAATATTCGGATTGTGGCAGTCGGGATATGTATTCAGGAAACGCTTGTTATGATTGTGGTGCTACTCAATATTGGTTTTATAATGCCGGTGATTCGTGCAATCAAACTTACCAAAGCGGCACAAAAACACAGTACAGTTATCGTGATATAAGTTACACTTATAGTTTTTACCGTTGGAACGATTGGTCGGATTGGTCGGCTAATGAAGTAGCAGCCGGTTCAAATCGTGAAGTCGAAACAAGGACTACATACAGATTCAAGAGTACATCGGCAGGTGTGGAAAATGATGAGGGAAAGGTGTACACAATTTCCGATAAATTGGATCCATCATTCGCCGGCAAACAGATAACTCTTTATGTCTATGGTTATACCGGTGCATCTGACTATACAAATGAATATGTCGGTCAGTCCATAGTCGGCGAAGACGGTTCCTACTCATTTACATTTAAGTTGCGCGAAGAACCAACAGTAAAAACCGGCGATTTTACTGTCGCAATAGGTATCGAAGGTACTACGAACAGAATAGAAATTGATACTATAAAAGCACCGAAACCTATGCATACAGTTAAGTTTTACGACTGGGACGGAACTGTTATAAGCACACAAACTGTTGCAGAAGGGGAAAATGCAGTTCTTCCGGAATCTCCGTCAAAAAAAGGTTATGACTTCTTGGGTTGGGATAAGAGCGTTGCAAATATCACAGAAGACACTGAATTTTTTGCAGACTTTAAAAAACAAAAGTTCACTGTTGTTTTTGTTGATTGGCAAAACCAACTCGTTGAGGTCAAAAACTTTGAATACGGTGATGTTCTTACAACACCTGAATACAAAAATGTTGAAGGATATACTTTTGAGGGTTGGGATGAAATATTAAACGGCAACACCATAGTAACTAAAGATATGGTTGTAACTGCCACATATGAAGCAAAAAAATATACTGTTAATTTCTATGATTTCGACGGAAATATTGTATCTTCACAAGAAGTTAATCACGGAGGAACTCCTGATTTTCCTGATGAAGTCGATGATTCTTCCGACGGAAAAAAATTTGCAGGTTGGTTTAATACGAACGATTGCAACGACGTTCAGCATGACATTGCAGTGTACCCGTCCTATTATTTTGAGGAAACCACCGCAACACCGACAGCGAGTGTGGAAAGCGGTGAATATTCCAATACGGTTAAACTTGAGTTGTCTACGCCTGATGAAAATGCCGTTATTTATTATTCTGTGAACGACGGCGATGCAGAGGAGCAAATTTACACCGAACCGTTAATTTTAAATAAAACATGCTCGGTATCTTATTATGCGGTTTCTATCGGTAAAAATGACAGCGAGAAAGAAACAAAATATTATTGTATAAACAATGCAAGTGAACCTTCAAAATGGATGTTGTACGCCGATTTACCGTCAGATGTAAAGGAGAACACGGCTGACTATCTGTTAGAGTCCCGAACAGGTTACAAGTTCAAAAATATTCAAAATACGTCTTTGGTAAGCGAAGCCGAAAAATTGAAAAAAGCCGGTTGGACATTTGAAAAGAATACAAAAACGGCTGTCACTGCTTGGCAAGATCAAGTAATTGCAGTCGATAATTCAAAAATCGGCTTCACGGTTGAAACACAGCAAGTCGATGACACAACGGTAACCCGATATAAGTATTCACATTATAAATATACCGACTCCGACGGGAATGTAAAATATTCACCTACGGAAGTAAGTGGAGTTTCATGTGAATATGAAACTGTTACAGTCGATTCACGTATTTCGATTTCCGGATTTTTAGATGATGGAACATCGTATTATAATTACAATGACCAACAGTGGTTTAAACAAACAAAAGTGAACGGTGTTAAGACACAGTATCGTTCGTATCATCAAATCTCATCATATTATAAGTGGGGGGACTGGGATATTGTTGCGCCGGCTTCGAATGAAACCCGCGAATATTTAACCGAAACCGTCTACCGCTTTTCCAATAAGTTATATCATATAGTAAAAATATTCACGGGCTTCGAGGGATCGGCGCCATATATTATGTTAGTTGAAGACGGTACGAAGATAGATAGTAAAGAATTGAATTCTGACGGCTATAACATCGCGGGATTGTATACCGATGAGCAGTATAGCAATGTCTTTGCTTTAGATACTGAAATCAAACAAAGTGTGAGTATTTACGTTGATTATACTCCTAAAAAATACACCGTTGTATTCCAAATGCAAGACGGTACTGAACTTGATACTCAGACTGTTGAATTTATGAGTTCAGCAACGCCTCCTCCGACAGACTCTGTTCCGGGTTATGTTTTCGGCGGTTGGGAAGACAGTTTCGATTGTATAACCGAAGATACTGTTATTACAGGTCGCTATTACAAAGAAACGGAGTATCCCAGAATCACGCTTGATAAATCTCAAATAGATATGTACCAGGGCAATTCAATGTCTTTGCATATTACGATAAATCCGGAAAAATTCGCAAACGAAGATATCCAATGGTCCTCAAGTGATCCTAATATAGCGACAGTCGATGAAGACGGAACAGTTACGGCAGTTTCACCCGGTACTGTTATCGTGACGGTCAAAATATTGAAGAATAGAGAAACAGCAAGTTGTGTTGTAAGAGTTAATGAAGATGTTTCAAATTATATTCTTTTTAAGTCGAGTTCATCGCTTAACTGTGACAGTTTAGGATATGTTAGGAGAGTAAGTTTTAACTCAAGCGTCAAGAATGTTGCCAATGAGTTCAAAAATGAGAATCTTAAATTCTACAATATCAATGGCAACGAGATTCAAAATGATGATATCGTCGGTACAGGTACAAGAATAAAACTGATCGATGGCGATAACATATTGGATACAAAAACCGTAGTTGTTACGGGTGATATGACCGGTGACGGCATCCTCAATAACCGCGACGTTGCTATGGTCAACAGATATCTTGTCGGAAAAGTTAATCCAGAAGAATGTTGTAAAGTTGCCCTTGATCTGAACGGCGACGGATATATCAACAATAAGGATGCGGCTATGGCGGCACGTTATCTTGTAGGTAAAGAAGCAATTATATGATTTTAAGCCGCCGCTCTCGGAGCGGTGGCTTTTCAAATGGAGGAATTCGATTTGAAAAAAAGACAGTTTAGTCTTCTTTTATTTGTTTTAATTATGATAACTTTCTTATCAACAACTGCATTTGCCGCGGCATCGGTTGTAGTATCGGCAAGTGATGTGCCTCCCAATCAAAGCAGCGTATTGTTACCGGTCAATATTGCTTCGGATAAATATTTAATGGGTTTGAAGATTACCGTTGAATATCCGCACGAAAAAATTGTAGTTAACGGTGTTACACGTGGTTCTGTAACCGCAAAAGGGAATTTTAATACAAACTTTGGTGCTTCGGACGGAGAATTCACTATATTATGGAATAATACCGAAGAAGTTCTTGCCGACGGTACACTGTTTGTTTTAACAGTTGACACAACGGGCGTAACCGCTCCCTGTGAAATCAAACTTTCCTACAGTCAGCCCGATACTTTCGACGGTGACTATAAAGATGTTGCACTTGAGTGTAAGAATATTTTGGTTGCATCCGAAAAAAGTTCAAATGAAAATGAGAATACAACCGCCACCGAATCAACCGGTGAGGCGCAGGTGCCTGAATTTGACGGTTCACAAGTTGCCGATTCCGTTAACAATGTTTTGGAGAATAATAATTACGGGACAATATATGACGTCGAAAATAAAGAGGAATTTCTTGAAAAAGTAAATTCAAATATGGGAATTATATTAGGTGTCAATGACACGTTTTTCTCCGATTTCAACGATTTAATTTCCGCTTATGAATCATATTACAAAGATTCTTTTATTTTTAATGTCGTTACCGGATTGAATTCTTCGGAAATACAATCGGCAATAAATACAGCTCTTGATGAAAACGGCGCAAAATCTTTAGATAATATCAAAAATAAAAGTAAATTTATCGCTACCGCAGAAGAAAAGTTTAAAGAAGAAATGCCCGATATTCAAAAGATGTCGGATTACGTAAGTGAAGATGTTGCTTTTCGAACAATCGAGGAACTGTATAACACAGCAAGCAAAACAAACGATATTTTTTCAGAAGACAAAGAAAGCGAAAAAGATTTGGAAAAAACCGATTATAAATATTTATACATTTTTTTATCGGTATTATTATTGGTGATTGCGGGAATCCTCGGTGTGATAATAATGAAAAAAACAAAAAAATCTAAATCCGAAAACACCAAATGAATACTAAGTTTTCTTCTTACTATTCGAAATAGGTAAAACAATAAATTCCCAAACCACCAACATCGCATGAATTGTGATGTTGGTGGTTTGCTTATTTTTAACATTACTATTTCCGTACTCGTTGTGCAAATTAAAAGTGT
>CAYPAB010000001.1:87032-124700 GCA_964408605.1 uncultured Eubacteriales bacterium | reverse complement strand
TATCGGAGCGATTCTTCTTGGCTCTTGTCTTATAACCGAGAGCGGGTTTACCCCAGGGGGTAACGGGACCGGGACGACCGATGGGTGATTTACCTTCACCACCACCGTGGGGGTGATCGTTCGGGTTCATAACAGAACCGCGGACTGTAGGTCTGATACCCATATGACGTGTACGTCCTGCTTTACCGATCTTAACGTTTTCGTGGTCAAGGTTACCGACCTGACCGACAGTTGCCATACAATTTACGGGCACGTTGCGAAGTTCACCGGAGGGAAGTCTGAGAAGTGCATATGCACCCTCTTTAGCCATAAGCTGAGCCGCATTACCCGCTGCTCTTGCAAGTTGGCCACCCTTACCGGGGTAAAGTTCAACGTTGTGAACGAAAGTACCGACAGGGATATTAACAAGCGGAAGTGCGTTACCGGGTTTAATATCCGCCGAGGGACCGGCACTGACTTTGTCGCCGACCTTGAGACCGGCGGGAGCAAGGATATATGCTTTTTCGCCGTCTGTGTACTCAATAAGAGCGATGTGAGCCGAACGGTTGGGATCGTATTCAAGAGTTTTAACTGTTGCTTCAACATCGAACTTTGTTCTCTTGAAATCGATTACTCTGTACTTTCTGCGATTTCCGCCGCCACGGTGACGAACGGTGATTCTGCCGTAACTGTTACGTCCCGCATTTTTGTTAAGAGGCTTTAAAAGACTCTTTTCGGGAGCAACTTTTGAAAGTCCGGAGTAATCTGTAACCGACATATTACGTCTTGCGTTTGTAGTCGGCTTGAAAACTTTAATAGACATTATTATTCACACTCCTATAATGGTTTTGCGGAGAATGTCAACTCCATACTATACCAAGTGGGGTATAAGTTATTTAAGTTTCAGATTACATCATTCCGTCAAAGAACTCGATTGTCTTTGAATCTTCGGTAAGAGTAACTACTGCTTTCTTCCAAGAGGCTGTGTAGCCTTCGAATCTGCCGTATCTTCTCAACTTACCGTTAACGTTTACTGTGTTAACCTTTGCAACCTTAACACCGAAAAGTTCTTCAACCGCTTTTGCGATTTCAACTTTGTTGGCATCGGAAGCAACTTTAAAGGTATATTTTTTGGAAACAATGCCCATCATAGATGCTTCTGTGATGATAGGCTTAATGATAATGTCCTGTGCAAGTTTCATTATGCATATACCTCCTCGATTTTTGCAACTGCGTCTTTAAGAACAACAATGCTGTCGCAGTTGAGGATGTCGTAAACATTGAGGGTATTTACAGTTGAGACCTTTGCGCCCTCGATGTTACGGATGCTCTTATAGATAACTTCGTTGTCTTCGGGAAGCACTACAAGAACTTTTTTGTTTAATTTAAGAGCGGCGAACATTTCCGCCATTGCTTTTGTTTTGATTGCATCAAGAGAGATGGAATCAAGCACTGTCATTTCATCGGCTGCAACCTTTGAAGAAAGAGCGGACTTCATAGCAAGTCTTCTGACTTTCTTGTTGATTGAAATGCCGTATGTGCGGGGTTTCGGACCGAGAGCGATACCGCCGTGATACCACTGGGGTGCTCTTGTTGAACCCTGTCTTGCGCGACCTGTTCCTTTTTGACGCCACGGTTTTTTACCGCCGCCGCTGACTTCGGAACGGGTTTTAGTGGACTGAGTGCCCTGACGTTGGTTTGCCAAATAGCCGACAACAACAAGGTGCATTGCTGACATATTGGGCTCGATGCTGAAAACAGAATCGTTGAGTTCGATGTCGGAAACCTTTTTGCCTGCCATATCAAGTACTGATAATTTACTCATCTGTTACACTCCTTCCTTACGCCTTTTTTACGCTGTCGGCAATAACAACGATTCCGCCTTTGGGTCCGGGAACGGAGCCCTTAATAGCGATAAGATTGTTTTCGCCGTCAACTTTAACTACGCTGAGGTTCTGAACGGTAACACGTTCGCTGCCGAGGTGACCTGCCATCTTCTTGCCTTTGTAAACACGAGAAGGAGTTGAACAAGCACCGAGTGAACCACCGTGTCTGCCAACGGGACCTGTACCGTGAGACTCTCTGAGTCTGCCGAAGTTCCAACGTTTGATGACGCCGGCTGTACCTTTACCTTTGCTTTTGCCTACTACGTCGACAATGTCCCCTGCGGCGAAAATGTCCGCTTTGAGAATATCACCTACGTTTACGGATGCGGTATCATCGAGTTTGAACTCTTTGAGTACCTTTTTGGGGGCTACATCGGCTTTTTTGAAGTGACCTGCCATAGGCTTGTTCACTCTGCTGACCTTTTGGTCGCCGAAACCGATTTGTACGGCATCATAGCCGTCGTTTTCAGTTGTCTTTTTTTGAACAACTGCGCAAGGACCGGCTTCGATTACTGTAACGGGAATCATATTTCCCTTTTCATCGAAGATCTGTGTCATGCCGATCTTTTTTCCGATAAGACCTTTTTTCATAATGTTTTCCTCCTGTCAGATTATTGGTTGAGTTGCCTCAACATGACCTGCAACCTACTATATTATAATAGGTATATTCAAAATTAAGCTTTTATCGGATTAAAGCTTAATCTCAAAATCAACACCTGCGGGAAGTTCAAGACCCGTAAGAGCCTCAACTGTTTTGTTTGAGGGTCTGAGAATGTCGATGAGTCTTTTGTGCGTGTGCTGTTCGAACTGTTCACGGGAGTCTTTGTACTTGTGAACCGCACGAAGCACCGTAACAACTTCTTTTTCCGTGGGGAGCGGGATGGGGCCGGAAACCTGAGCGCCTGTGCGCTTTGCGGTTTCAACGATTTTTTCCGCTGCTTTGTCAACAAGATTGTGATCGTAACCCTTGAGTCTGATTCTGATTTTTCCCTTAACTGCCATTTTGAACGCCTCCTAAAAATTTTGGCGGGCTGCGTAAGTTTTAACAACTGTTCCGGGCTTATCGCACCGTCTGTTTAAAAACCGGAATAAAATTCCGGGATATACTCACGCTCCGAAACAAAGCCGAAGCCGCAGTTAAGGACGGCAAACGGTTTGCTATCGGTATTTAATCGCCCGGTTTTAAATCGGACATACTCCGCGGAAATTCCCTGCCTCAAATGGGCAGCCACCTCCCGCATCAACGCATATCTGCTTGCGTCAGGGCATAAAAAGATAAGGACACGCCCTTCGCATGCCCTATCATAATATCACAACTATTTAAATAATGCAAGTGTTTTTTCGGTATTTTTTAAGAAATTTTAAAACTTTTTTTGTAACATACTGACAACATTTTTTTCGAATGTTTCGAAGTGTTTTAATCTTTCAAACCCGTGAAATAATCGGGATACTGTTCCATAACCAAAGTTTTTACCATATTGAAGCAAAATATACCCTCGGCGTATGAAACTCCGACATTCCCCGATTGCGTTCCCGTGGCAATTTTCACATTTCTGTCTTTATCTATTTGATAGACTTTTTCCAATGTGTCCGGACTTTTAACTATACTGCCCGAAGAATCTTTCTTGCCGTTGAACTGAAGCACAAAGTTGTTGCCGGTATCGGGAACCGAGTATATGGCGACAAGCAAATCGGAATCGACTCCGTATCTTGAAGAAACCAACTTGATGAACTCGTTTTCGTAATGGTCGGACAGCACATTGTCGCCGTTTTTGGAAAGTTTTTCGTAATATTCCACCGCATTGTTTTCGGTAGTTTTCTGCGGTTCGGTTTGCTGTCGGTGTGTGGTATCGGCACTGTATTGATTGTTCACGGTGTTTCCGTTCGCATTTTCGGAATATCCCGCACCACTGTTTTCAACAAGCGGATCGCCCGATAAATAAGTATCGGCTTGTGTTGTACTGTTGTAGGCACCGCTTGTCAAACCATAGAGCGTTGTTGACTCTTTGGCGGACAAACCGCCACGAAGCACACTCGCAAGAGCCACAGTCAAAACCACAACACCGAGTGCCAACGCCACGCCGAGCCCGACAATGACGGCGGTTTTATTTTTTGCGGTTTGATTGTTATCATTATTCAAGAAATCGACCTCCGGATATATGAAAAAGCACAAAAGTACTTTATAAACGTATTTTAAAATAAGAGAGTGCGGTTACCCGCACTCCCCTGTGAAAACTATTGCAATAATTCACACTTCTTACAGTGCATTGTAACTTAACGATTAAGCTACTGTTTCGGTTGATGCCGCTACTGCGGGAGCGAAATCTGCGAATCCTTTAAGAATGCTGCCGATTATCGGGAAATCAACGAGAGAAGCGAGAGTTCCTTCGTAACCGATAACAGCACCTTCAGCGTCAACAACGGGCTCAATAAGAGAATGAATAGCATCTGCAATTTCCTTTGTGTCAAGACCGTAGTTAGCAAGAAGTTGCCAAATTGAATTCAACATCGAAATATCCTCCTTTCATCCTTTTACTTGGCAATATAATAACATATAAATCTCTATTCTTTTTTCCAAAAAAGAAAAAAGTTGATTTTTTTTATAATTTTGAAAAATAGCCCTTTCTTTCGGGGAAAAACGGCTTATCTTCAAGTATAAAATGCGGGTTCGAAACCGCCGCTTTTTCAACGGCTTCCATATTGATATACTTAGGATACATTTCGATACACGCGCGCATATCGGTATTGCGTGAAAAAAGATCGTGTGCGTCCGAACCGATAAAGTCGACATATCCGTTATTGAGCATTGCGGCGGCGACATCACCTTCCGCTTCGCCGAAAAAGCCCGCCGGTGAACCGGCATTGATTTGAAACAGAACGCCGTTTTGCGAAAGACGTTCGATGCAATTGACATCGTCTAAAACGAAACCGTAGCGTTCGGGGTGTGCGATAACGGGCACAAGCCCGAACGAAGAAAGATACCGACACCACGAAGCGACATCGCTTTCATCCGTCTTGAAAAAGTCGAATTCTATAAGAATGTAGCGGGAACCGTTTAATGTGTACGGATTGAAATACTTGATATTAAAAATATCGTCATCGCAAAATATCTCAAAGCCTTTTTTAAGAACGATTTTCGAATCGTTCATTGCGAGTGTTTCTTCGAGTTCTTCGGAACGCACTTCACGTATATCGAAAAGTTCGTCGGCTCTGTCCCAATACATAAGGTGCGGTGTAAGAAAAAGCGTTTTTGTGCCGTTCTCCTCAGCCATACAGCACAAATCGACCGAATCGTCAAAATCCTCGGCACCGTCATCCATTCCCCACAGCGTGTGCGAATGGATATCCATCATATTTTCAAACATCACTCAGCCTCCTTTTCATCGGCGGGCGTAATGCTCGCATTTTTTATTTTATCGGCTTGAACAAGATCTTTGTGCCCTATGACACCTTCGTCATACATAAGTTTCAAAACAATAACCGTGAGTGGCAAAAGCACGATGCCGAACGCACCGAAAATCCGTGCACCTATAAACATTGCCATAATCGTTGCGATTGCCGGAAGCCCCGCTTGATTTGCCACAAGTTTCGGCTCGATAATCTGCCTCAAAACGGTTATTACGCAATAGATTATCACAAGACCGATGCCGAAACCTATGTTGCCGGTTGCAAAAGAATAAATACTCCACGGTATAATTACCGTACCGGTTCCCAAAACGGGAATTATATCGATAACGCACGTAACAAACGAGATAACAGCGATGTAACCGCCGTCGTAAACGCCGATAATCTTCAAAAGATTAAGTCCGAGGAACATCTCGCTGAAAGTTATAAGCATCAAGGTAAGATATGCTTTAATCAATTTACCGACACCACGTGTAACGGTTTGTTTCGAACTTATGAGTTTTTGACCTTTGCTTTCGGTCATCATACCGAGCAAAGTACCTTTTATAAGGTCATATTCCGAAGTCATAAACACGCATGATATAACAGTCACAAGAACGCCGAGGAAAACAGACGGAATGCCTTTAACAACACTCCACGCCCCGCTCAACGGTGCGGAAAGCATACTCATATCGATCACTGAACTTTCGCCCGAAAGTTTTTCGAAAAAGTCGTAAAGATATTCATGCACCGTCGCACCGACGCCTTGCGGAAGTTTTGCCGTTATTTTCACGGAAAATTCTTCAAGTGCAACAACAACATCGTTCAACGAATGAAATTTACTGAAAAGATAGTCGAAAAATTCTTTCAGCTCACGTGCGCCGAGCCAACCGAGAAGCGCAGCCACGCCGACTATCAGAACGACAATAAGAAGCACAAGAATTATGGAAACCGCCCCGTGCGCTTTAATATGCAATTTGGAACTGATTTTTCTTACGGGTTTTTGCAGGAAAACAGCAAGTGCCGCCGCAACAACAAAAGGAAGTATATATCCGAAAGCGTATTTAACAATAAAGTAATACAGCCCTATAAATATCGCAAAATAGAAAAAATTGATTATAAACGACCTTCTGTTTTCAATAATATTCTCCATATAATTCAAACCTCCGAAAAAAGATCCGTGCTTACATTTTAAACCAAATCCGGTGATAATGCAATTATGATGCGTTAATTTTTTATAAACTTTAAACTTTTTTTGAGTTTTTTTGTGAAAAAAATCAAAATTCCCTCTTTATTATCACAAAAAAATATGTTAAAATGCTTGTATATATTTATAATTGTATTCGGGGGTAGAGAAATGCAAATTGCAATTATGGGCTTCGGAACGATCGGTTCGGGCGTTGCGGAACTTTTACTCAAAAACCAAAAAAGCATCGTGGCGAAAAGCGGTCACAATGCACTTGATATAAAATACATTCTCGATATCCGTGATTTTTCGAATCACGAATTGGGCAAATATTTCACAACCGATTTCAACGACATTCTGAACGACGCCTCAGTCGGTATCGTTGTTGAATGTATGGGCGGGATTTCACCTGCTTACGAATATGTTTCATCTTGCCTTAAAGCGGGAAAAAGTGTTGTTTCCTCAAACAAAGAACTCGTCGCCGCAAAAGGTTACGAACTGCTTGAAATTGCGAAAGAAAATAACGTCAACTTCCTTTTCGAAGCAAGTGTAGGCGGCGGTATTCCCATAATAAGGCCCATCAGCCAATGCCTTGCCGCCAACGAAATCGGCGAAATAGCGGGTATACTTAACGGAACAACAAACTTCATTCTCACAAAGATGATTGAAGACGGTATGTCTTTTGAAGATGCTTTGAAACTCGCACAGGATAACGGCTACGCCGAGCGTGACCCTTCAGCCGATATAATGGGTCATGATGCGGCGAGAAAGATTTGCATTCTCGCTTCGCTCTGTTTCGGAAAACACGTTTATCCCGATGCCGTTGAAACGGAAGGTATTACAAACATAACCCCCGAAGATGTCGCTTATGCGAAAAATTGGGGTGGCGTTATAAAACTCATCGGCAGAGCAAAACTTAACGACAACGGCAAAATCAGTGCTACCGTCGGGCCTTGTCTGATTCAAAATCACAGCCAACTTGCCTCGGTCGACGATGTGTTCAACGCAATACTTGTTCGCGGTGACGCCATAGGTGATGTTGTCTTTTACGGAAAAGGTGCCGGCAAACTACCCACTGCAAGTGCTGTTGTCGCCGATATAATCGACTGTGCGAAACACACCGCAAAAAGAAAGGCTTTCGGTTGGGGCCCCGCCGAGGAAGATTATGTTATAAATCCGCTTTTGCAAAGCACATCGCTTTATGTTCGTGCTCAAACCGACGACTACGTTGCCGCGTTTAACGCCGTCAACGGTGCTTTCGAATCCCCTGCGATTCTTCACAGGGAAGACGAGCCCAAAACCGAAATTGCTTTTATCACTCCCCTTATGCGTGAAAACGAAGCACGTGCGGTCATCGGCAAACTTCCCATAGATGTCGATGTAGTTCTGCGTGTTTTAGACTATTAAATCCGAACAAAACACAGCAATTCAACCGAAAGGATGAAACATTATGGCTCTTTGTCCGGGATGCCACCGTATATTGAATTTTTGGAATATAAAAGCCGAATGTCCCTACTGTGGCGTTAACATTCCAAACTACAACTGGGAAGAACGTCTTGACGAAGACGCTCGCAACGCGGAAGTCGCTTGGGAAAAATTCAGAAAATTTACAGGCAATTTTAAAAGCGCTTTATTCGGAAGCAAACTCAGAATACTTCGGTTTGTCTGCACATTTTTGCCTCTCGTGGTTTTGGTTTTGCCGTTGGCGAATTTTACGTTGATCCTCCCCTTCGCAGACGGTACATCAACCGATTTTACGCTTCTCGACTTCACAATGAACACATTGCTCTCGTTGAATTGGGGGTCTCTTATCCCCCTTGTATCATCGCAAAGCGTGGGAATGCCCGTATTATTTTTGATATCCTCGATATTATTACTCTATCTTGCGGTCGTTTTCGGGGTGCTTAATTTCCTTTTTGTACTTATAAAAGCACCGTCGCTTCGTGCGGTTTCGAACATCGTTCTGTGTGTCGGCTCGCTTCTTTGTTTCGTTTTCGCCGGTGTTCTGTTCACGGTTGCCGTGTCGCAAATCGGCTCCACCACAGCGGTATTTTTAAACGGCAATGTTCAATTCGGTTTGTTTGTCGGAATCGTTCTTTTCGCTCTCAATGTTGTGCTCAACACCGTCATTAACAAAGGTTTTAAAAAGCAACGGCAAACCGTATAAAATAAAATACAAAAAATAAAACGGGGCTGTGAAAAACGCAAGTTTTTCACAGCCCCGTTCATTTTTTAAAATCATAAAACACAAACGGAAAAATATATGTTATTCCGAAAAGACTATATCGGTCTTAAACTCTTTCAACCTGACCTTGTACGCTTTTTCGATATCCTCTTTAAACGCCAATTGAGGGTTCTCGACACCCAACTTCTTAATAAGATATTCCGTAAACGCCGGATTTTGAATAAGGAAAGGCCCTAAAAGATATGTTCCGTAGAAATTATTTCTGCGAACGCCCTCTGTCTTTGAGTCGACCGTTGAGCCGTAGCCTTTTGTTACTTCAAGGAAACTGTCGCCCTCCGCAATGTTATAACAATGCGAAAAACGGCTTGTATAACCGACGATTTCCGTATCACCGAACTTGCCGAGAAAAAGCGAATTATACCGTTTCGGAATTGTTCTTTGTGCATAGAAGTCGAAAATACCCAAACCTTCGATTTCCGTACCGTCGGGATTTTTTATACATTTACCCATAATTTCGAATGTATTGCCCGTCATAAGGAAAATAACGCCGTTGTCGATAAGACTTTTGATCCGTTCACGGTGACCTTTGAGCCTTGAAAGAATGCGTTCTTGATTAGACTCACTGCAAGAACCGAAATAGACCATATCAACATCTTCGGTGAGGAAGTGTGGCATTTCGCTGACGGGAGTTTTTATGAATTCGGCATCGGGCAAGCACATTTCAAAATAGCGCATATTTGCCTTATCGCCGAACAAACAGCATATTTCGGGATAAAGAACTTCGATTTTCATTATTGCTCACCGCCTTTTTCATTGTACGCCTGTTCGAAAACCGTTTTGATTTTTTCTTCGACTTTACAGGCGAGGTCATAAGTGGAAGTATCGTGAAGCAAATACAGTTTGTCGATATCTTTATCCATAATATCAACCGCTTTAAATTCATCTTCTTCGCAAAGAATACGGTCGGCGGACACGCCTGCGATAAGAAGCCGAAGTTTATAGTCAAAGCATCTCGGACCGGCAAGAACGATCTGTTTTATGTCTTCGGTGTTGAGAAATTCAAAATCGGCATCGTATATCCAGCCGACGAATTCCGAAGAATCACGGCGTTCGAACAAGTCGTCGATCATTATAAAGACCGTTCTCGCACCTGTTTCGTGACCGACAAAATCGAGTGTTCTCGAACACGAAACGGAGTTTTGTCCTTTCGCCATTGTGCGGATAATTTCCGTTCTGCCTGCTTTATCCTCTTTATAACGTGTGGTTGTAACACTTATTTTACGCATATAATCTTTGACTTTTTCAAGGTCAACGCCGAATTCCGACATAAGAGTTATTGCGGCAAGTTCGTTATAAATGTTATAGAGCGCTCTGTTCACCATCGGGTAAACTGTTTCGGTGCCCTCGTGTTTAACGGTTATTGTTTTGCCGTCGTAATCGATATTCGTGAGCCTGTAATCGGCATCGAACGACTTAAAACCGCACTTGGGACAGTAAGCATTGCCGATATGATGATAACGAAGATAATTGAATTTTAATTTTTCATCGCAAACGGGACATATTGAAAAATCGTTTATGAGGTTTACGCATTCGGTAATATCGGTATCCAATTTATCGATTCCGAAATAAACACGTTCGTTATTTTTAAGCAACTGTGAAGATTGCAGACAATCCGCATTGAGAATAAGTTTTGTCGTTTCCGGCACATAAGTATTCAAAATGCCGAAAATGTATTCGGGGTGTGCGTTTCGTTTTATCGAATCCCTGAAAAGATTTGTAACGATAAGGTAATCGGGCTTGATAAACGGCAAAATCAGTCGTGAAAATCTTTCGTCAACCTCTAAAACAAGAGCGTCGATTTTAGGTTTTCCGAAAATATTTACGCTGTGAGTTAACGCCGTTGCGACGCCCGTGTTTATGTTTGAGCCGTATCTGTTGGAAACAACCTTCATTCCGCTTTGCGAAAGAATATCCGCCACCATATTGGTAGTGGTGGTTTTTCCGTTTGTACCCGTAACACAAAGAACGTTCGGGGATTTTTTTGTTCTTGCCAAATAATCGGGGCAAATTTTAAGGGCAATATAACCGGGGTACATCGTCGCATTTCTTTTTAACAATCTCAAAAGCAAATACACCGTTTTAGATGCCCAAAGAGCAATTAAATACCGTAATTTTCCCATTGTTTATTCAACCTCCGAAGTGCAGTTGGGACAGCGTGTCGCTTCAATATCGATTTCGGTTTTGCAGAACGGACATTTTTTTGTTGTGGGTTCTTCTTCGGGTGTTTCTTTTTTGCCCAAAGACCTGATTTTGTTAATACCTTTTACCAAAAGGAAGATAACGAATGCGG
Organism: uncultured Eubacteriales bacterium; assembly: GCA_964408605.1. Lineage (GTDB taxonomy): Bacteria > Bacillota > Clostridia > Oscillospirales > Acutalibacteraceae > DTU089. Next base: position 113,730 of record CAYPAB010000001.1, on the reverse strand, counting down.
TTATGATAAAATCAATAACGGACTGAATAAAGAGACCGTAATTTATAGTTGAAGCACCCGCCTGTTGCGCCGCATCCAAAGTAGTGTATTCAATGCCGTCAAGAGAGATAAACAAATCTTTAAACGAAACTCTGCCGGTTACGAGTGAAATGACGGGAGTAATGATATTCGTTACCAAGTCGTTTACGATTCCCGAAAAAGCACCGCCGATAATAACACCGACCGCAAGGTCGATAACATTACCTTTTGAAATAAACTCTTTGAACTCTTTAAAAAATCCTTTGCTTTTTTTCAATTCTTTTTCAATACTGTTTTTTTTCATTTCTTGCACCTCAAAACCAATATTTTTTACTCTTTAACAACATTTGTAATTGTTCGAAAGGTAGTATATCACACTTTTTTCATAATTTATATAGATTTCGGAAAAAATTTATGATATAATTCGATTGACAGAGAAAGTGTTTAAGGTTCACCGCTTTTGCACGCAGATATCCTTTGGAATCTGACGGAACCGACGGCAAAAAACTGTCGAGTAATTGTATCTCCCGTCAGCGGAGAATAATAACCGGAGGTAATATTTATGAAAAACTCGAAAAATCAATTGAAACGTCTTATACTTTTGGCATTGTTTACGGCAATCCTCGCTGTAATGGCGTATACGCCACTTGGGTATTTGCACTACGGCGTTCTCGAAATCACTTTTAACATTGTCCCCGTGGCGCTTGCCGCTGTAACGCTCGGCCCTTCGGGCGGTGCGGTAGTCGGTGCCGTCTTCGGCATAACAAGTTTTTTGCAATGTGTTGGCATCGGCGGAACAAGTGCCATGGGTGTTGTGCTTTTTGAAATAAGTCCGATATTTACATTTATTTTGACTTTCGTTCCCAGAATGCTTGACGGGCTCATTGTCGGCTACATTTTCAAAGGTTTGAAAAAAATCGTTCCCACCGCCGTCGCTTGCTCTGTTTCGGGCTTCTTCTGTGCGTTTTTAAACACCGTTTTGTTTATGTTGTCGCTCGTTTTCCTTTTCGGAAACACAGAATATATGCAAGGGCTTATCGGCGGTAAAAACATCATACTGTTCATTTGCACTTTCGTGGGAATCAACGCCGTTTTCGAAATGATTGCCGCAACGCTTCTCAACGGTGCAATCGGCACTGCGCTCTTTAAAGCAAAAGTTGTTCCGGAACCCGCAAAAAAAATCGGAGGTTCAACAAAATGATTTTAGCAATAGATATAGGTAACACCAATATAGTCATCGGCTGTTTTAAAAACAACGAAATTCTTTTTACCGAAAGAGTTTCCACCAACAGAACCGCCACCGACCTTGAATACGCTTCAAATGTCAACACGGCAATGCAGATGCATTCGCTTGACCCGAAAGACCTTGACGGTGCTATTATATCTTCGGTTGTGCCGTCGCTCACCGCAACATTCAAAAGAGCGGTTGAGAAATATGCCGGTGTCAAGGTTATGACTGTGGGGCCGGGAATCAAAACGGGGCTCAGCATAAAAATCGATAATCCCGCACAGTTGGGAAGCGACTTGGTTGTTGATGCCGTTGCCGGAATCAGCGAATATCCCGTACCGCAAATAATTATCGATATGGGCACCGCAACAACGATGTCGGTAATTGACAAAAACAAAAATTACATCGGCGGAATAATTATGACGGGGCTTTCCGCCTCAACGGAAGCACTCGTCAGCAGGACATCTCAACTTCCGAGAATCGCCTTTGAAACGCCGAAAAACGTTATAGGAACAAACACCGTCGACTGTATGAAAAGCGGTGTAATGTATGCAAGTGCCTGTGCGATTGACGGCATTGTTGAAAAAATCGAAGAAGAACTCAACGAAAAATGCACCGTAATAGCAACCGGCGGTCTTGCGGGAACTATCATTCCTCTTTGCAAAAGAAACATCATCATCAACGATGAACTTTTGCTTAAGGGACTTATGATTATATATAACAAAAACAAGTAATAATATTTAATGATTTATGCTGAAAACAGCGGTTGTACTTTTCCGTACAACCGCTGTTTTTATATTATTCGGGATTCATTTTATTTGCGTTGTCGACTCCGCAGTGGAAGAAGTAACATCGGGATAATACGTATAGGGTTTGAACGCCATCGCCTTGCAAATTGCTTCACTGTCGGAAATTGCCGTATTCAAATCTTCGGGGTTTTGAGCATTAAAAAGCACTTTGTACACGTTATTTGAATTTTCGAAGAAATAAAGAATCGAAACCTGACCCTCAACCGTCATGGTGAAACGGCAAACTTTATTAAAGCCTGTGCCCAAATCGACATTATCTTCCCAATTGAGTTTAATATCATCGGATAGCGACGTCATTTGATCATAGAAGTTTTTATTATATTGATAATAATCGCCGTATGTGAATTGGACTATGTTGATTTGAACACTTTGGTTCTTGGATGAGTTTATAAACTTACCGAATTCCGAAGTCGATTTCCAGCCTTTGGGAAGTGTGAAAGTAAAGCCGTAATCTTCAACTACGCCGTCATCTTCGATAGGCTGAAATTCCTGAATGAGAGTTTCATATTCGCCGTTGGCGTTTTTGATACGTTTGCCGTGTTCGTCGGTCGCATAAACAAGAAGTTCACCGTCGTCGCTGAGGACTTTGTTGCCGTTTTCGTCGGTAACAAAATTGATATCTTTGTTTTTAACGTAAACGCCGTCGTCACTTTTTTTGTTGCATGCGGCAAAAACACTTACAAAAAGAACTGTTACTATTACAATTACCGCAATTATTTTTTTAGTCAAGGTAACTACCTCCGTTAGAGAAGTTAAAGTTTATTATTCTGAAACCGCAGACGCCGTTTCAAGCGGGCTTGTGGGAAGTTCGTTTGCCCATGTGATGTTATAATCCGCTTTATCTTCGAGTTTGAACATAACGCTAACATCACCGTAAGACTCGAATGTGCCCGCACCGGTCATATCGGCGGTAACGAGAGCCGCTTTATAGTAGTTGATGTTTGTGATTTCATCGGTGAGCCTGTTAACCGTTGCGGTGATTTTGCAATCGGTGTAGGCAACATCGTAATCGTTAAATTTAAGGTATGCGCTTGTTTTCGCAAATTCTTCGGATGCGAGGATGGTGTCTTTATCACGAAGATCGAACGCTTTGGCAAGTGCATCGGTGTCACCGTTTTTGTCGATATCGTTGAAAGCGATGGTTATGTAGTAATTATCGCCGACTTCCTTAATCGTGGCATAGTCGATATCTTCAACCGTAAGAGCGGAAGTGAAAGATTCGCCTTTGACGAAAAGAACTTCGGAATTATCCGAACCGTAAGGAACTTCGCCGGTTGTCTTTTTGATTTTTTCGAGAATCATATCTTTGATACCGCTTGCGGAATCGTTGATGGCTTTAAGTGATTCGTCGGTTTCTTCGGCATCCTCCTCACCTTTTTTGGTGACTTTGAGGCTGTTGTTGGGAACGTTCTTTTCAAAACGGTAGGAAATGGCCGGTTTTGATATTTTAAGACCGTTAACAAGAGAGTTGAAGTAATCGAGAACTTCCGCACTTGTTTTTCCGACGGGTGTGGCACTTTCGGTATAAACCGCTTTGTCCGTAGTAAAGACTTCGGTTTCCTCCGCACTGCCGTCGGAACCGCAGGATGCAAAAGACATAAGCATTGCGGACACGGTTAAAATGGAAATCATCACTGTTAAAATACGTTTCATAAAGGTTTTTACCCCTTTCGATATTGTGGTAACCGTCGGCAAACACCGACTTTACCCGAATTATTCACTTTGCAATTATACCATAAAAAAACACTTAACAACAGTAATTTTTAAGATTTTTTTATATTTGTGGAAAAAGCACAAAACTCATGCTACCTATTTGTATTTAACAACTAATATAAATAATACGTCAACGTGTTATCCGATTGACTTTTACATAAAATCGGGATATAATGTTTGTGAAAAGCGAGGTATCTTGTATGATTGATTTAAACAAAAAAGATGCACGGAACAAATCGCAAAAAGATTCACGTGAATCGGGTGCGAAAAAATTCCTTTGCGTTGTTTTGGCGTGTATTGTCACATTTATAGCAATAGTATGCATCGGTGTTGGCAAACGAAACAAAACTTTAACCGAGAGTGCCCCTCCCAAAACTTCGGAATCGGTCAATAATTCCGTTCTTTCAAATTCGGAAACGCCGACCCCCGCAAAAGGGAACACAACAACATCGGGCACATCGCCCGAAAGCACTACCGAATCGCAAACCGTTTCGGTCACCGTCGCAAAACCGGGCTCAATAGATAACCCGACCGTTATTTCCATAAACGAGTCGAAGTGGTATTTAACGCTTGTCAATTCAAGTTACCGCATTCCGTCGGATTACGAACCCGACCTTGTTTACGTTTGCGGAAGCAGTGAACGTCTTGACAAAAAAGTTGCCGAACACTACGAAAAAATGTATGCCGCCGCTGAAAAAGACGGTGTAAAACTCACGCCTTGCTCCGGTTACCGTTCATACGAACTCCAAGAACGCAACTATAACAGGAAAATCGAATTTTTCGAGGGTCAAGGCTACTCTACGGAAGACGCAAAAGTCAAAGCCGCAACAATTATTATGCCTCCCGGAAGTTCCGAGCACAACCTCGGCTATGCGATGGATATTGTTTGTGTTGACGAATGGTTCGAAGACACGGAAGAATTCAAATGGCTTTGCGAAAACGCCGCCGATTACGGTTTTATTATGAGATATCCCAAAGAAAAGCAAGATATCACAAAAGTAATATATGAACCGTGGCATTGGCGTTATGTCGGAGTTGAAGCGGCAAAAGAACTTGAAAACAGCGGTCTTGTACTTGAAGAATATTTGGGGGTTAACTGATGATAGGTATTACTGTTGAAAAAGCACACGGGGAATACGATCCCGGAACGAGCAAATTTTTCGGCGCACCGACGATGCCCGAAGAATGGCTTTCCGACGGCACCGTAAACGACGACGATTTTTTCTTCTGTCAACTGAAAATTTCGGAATTTAAAAACCGTGATACGAAAAATCTTTTGCCGAACGGCGGTTTCATCTATATTTTTCTTACGGAAAAAGACGGCGAATACATCCCGAATGTGCGTTACTGCGAAAGCGAACCCGACACAATAATCGACGATTTCAATGTCGGTTTTGACCTTCCCGATGACATCGAAACCGATTTTTCAATCGATTTTTTCGACACCGACTGTTCCGACGACGGCACAAGGCTTCTTGTTGAAAACGGCGATGAAATAACGCTTTTGCAATATGACCCGCTTGACGACAATATGCCGTCTTTTCTTGCCGACACCGAAAAAATAGCATACTTAACCGTCGACGTAAAGAGTCTTGAAAACCTTGATTTTTCAAACGCCGTATTTACGGTTAAATAAAAAACGCATAAAAAGAACTTCCTCGTAACGCATCCGAAGAAGTTCTTTTTTTATGTCGTTATTTAATTTCTACAATAGTAACACCGTTTTCGCCCTCACCGAAAGTGCCGAGCCTGTGGCTTTTGATTCTCGAATCGGACTTCAAATACTGTGTTATGCCGGTTCTCAAAGCACCGGTGCCCTTGCCGTGAATTACGGTGCATTCCGTAAGACCCGAACGCAACAAATCATCAAGGAATCTGTCAAGGACTATAATCGCTTCGTCGACCGTAAGCCCTCGCAAATCGCAACGGTTGTTCACCGACATCGTCGCTTTGCTCTCACCGGAAACCCTGCCGGTCGAAACAAATTTCTTTTTCGTTTCTTTTTGTTTCGGCTTGTCAACAAGTCTTAAAGCATCTTCATTAACTCTCATTTTGAGCATTCCGGCGGCAATTTCGACATTACCCTTTTTGTCTTTGAGTGCGGTGACCGTCGCATTTTTGCCGATCGTTTTGCAAAATACCGTGTCGCCGATTTCCAACTCCCGCGGGAGGACATATCCGTCATCGTCCGCAATGCTGTCAAAAACGGGATTTATCGCATCGTTTATTGAATTGAGCCTCGAATTAACCGTACTCTTTGCGCGCCGTGCGAATTCCGACGCATCTTTTGTTTGCTTCGCCTCTTTTTTGAGTTTTTCGACCTCGTTAAGAAGTGCGTTTGCTTCACGTTTTGCTTTTTCGACGATTCTTAACGCCTCGCCTCTTGCGTTTTCTATTTCACGCTCACGCTTTTCTTCTGCATCCGCAAGTATCTTTTCGGCACGTTCTTTATCGGCTTTTGCGGCCTCTTTTATTTCGACGGCTTTAGTATGCTCGCCTTCCATTTCAAGACGGCTTTTCTCAAGCATATCAACAACATCTTCAAAACGTACGCTCTCGGAAGAAACAAGTTCCCCCGCTCTGTCGATAACTGCTTTTTCTATGCCGAGACGCTCCGAGATCGCAAATGCATTTGACCTGCCGGGGATACCGATAAGAAGCCGATAGGTCGGTCGAAGGCTGTTAACATCGAACTCGCACGAGCCGTTTTCGACACGAGGTGTTTGTAAAGCATACGCTTTCAATTCGGCATAGTGAGTTGTGGCGGCGGTCTTCGCACCCTGTTCAAACAGTTTTTCGAGTATCGCCATAGCGAGAGCCGCACCCTCTACGGGGTCGGTACCCGCACCCAACTCATCAATAAGCACAAGAGATTTTTCATCCGCATCTTTCAAAATGCCGACAATGTTTACCATGTGCGAAGAAAAAGTTGAAAGCGACTGTTCTATGCTTTGCTCGTCACCGATATCGACGAGTATGTTTTTATAAACCGAAACTTTGCTTTCGTCGGCGGCGGGGATCATAAGCCCCGCCGATGCCATTGCGGACAAAAGACCTATCGTTTTGATTGCGACGGTTTTGCCGCCGGTGTTCGGCCCCGTTATTACAAGCGTGTCGAAATCAGACCCAAGACGTATATCGGTTGCCACGACTTTTTTGGGGTCTATCAGCGGATGACGTGCTTTTTTCAAATCGGTTATTCCGACGTCGTTAAGAACAGGCGTACTCGCCTTCATATCGTAAGCGAGATGCGCTTTGCAAAAAATAATATTTATTTCGACGGCGCACTCATAACTGCCTTTGATTTCTTCGGCGAAACTCCCCGCTTCGGCGGAAAGTTCATAAAGTATTCTTTCGATTTCGGCAGCCTCTTTGCCTTTCAAGACCCTTATATCGTTGTTTGCTTCAACAACACCGGCGGGCTCAACAAAAACAGTTGCCCCCGTAGACGAAGTATCGTGAACAAGACCGGAAACGGAATTTCTGTGTTCGCTTTTCACGGGCACAACATACCGACCGTTGCGTTGAGTGATGATAGCATCCTGTAAAACCGTTTTAAGACTTTGCGAACGAATAAGTTTTTCCAACTGATCACGCACACTGTTTTCTTTGTTTTTAATCTGTCTGCGGATAGATGCAAGTTCCGACGAGGCGTTGTCGCTCATTTCATCTTCGGAAAGAACGGCGGCGGTTATTTTATCTTCAAGATATTTATTCGGCATCAACGAATTGAAATATATGTCAATACTCAAAGCGTCATGACCGCTGTTGGAACGCCACTCGCTCACGGATCGCACCGCTTTTACGGTGCTTGCTATGTCGAGAAGTTCTTTCATCGAAAGCATACCGCCCGCCGATGCCCTTGCGAGAGAACCGCTGACGTTTTTAAGACCGCCGAACGACGGCCCGCCGTGTTTTGCGAGTAATATGTATGCTTCTTCCGTCATTTTGACGAGCCTTTCCGCCGACTTCAAATCGGTTTCGGGGCGTAATTCGGCAATCCCTTCTTTGGCATCTTCGTTACACGCTCTGCGTTCGAGAAGATCAAGCACTTTATCGAATTCAATTGCTTTTAAATGTCTGTTCATTTCTTTCATAACAATATCCTCAAAGGCACAAATCAAAGTGCCGATGTTTTATAAAAATCAAGAGTTTTGAATTTCCTTTGTGTTTTGTGCAAAAGGTACCCCTCGCACAGTTCCGAAAACTCCTTTTGCGCACCCTCTTTGAGCGTAAACGAAAAAATATTTTCAAAATCGGAAAGTGAAACATGCCTCATAGCCTGCACAACGGAGGCATTAACACGGTAGTGCCGACACACAGGCAAACATTCCGCACAGTAAATTTTGCCGTCTTCGGGCGAAAAATACATCACGTCGGATTCGTATGTACCGCACCTGTCACAGCCCAAAAGAGCGGGCATATATCCGCTGAGCGACATCAAACGCAATTCGACAACCGCTTTTATGAAAGCGGGAGATTTTTTGTCGCTTTTCAAAAGCCACAACGCATTAAGAAAAAGTCGGAGAACTTCCTCCGACTCATAATCTTCTTCGCAAAATTCGTTTGCGAGTTCGCAAAAATACTGTGCCAAAGCCATTTTTTCAATATCCGTGCGAAGTTCGAAAAACACTTCGTTCACAAGAGCATCCTCTACGGAATAAGCATCTTTTGTTTTAACAAAACAAAAATCAGAATATGCGAGAAGTGACGTTGCGGCAAGTTTTTTGCTTTTTGTTTTTTTGGCGCCTCTTGAAAAAGCACGCACAAGGCCGTGCCGTGCCGTCAACACGGTAATCAATCTATCCGATTCCCCTATGCTCTGCTCCCTTATCACAAGCCCCGGTGCAGTTATCTTTGTCACTTGCTTCCAACTCCGTTTTATTTGTAACATTAACGCAATTGCGGTATTCAAGGTAATCCGCAACCTTACCGCCCTCGCAAAAACGTGCCCAAAGTTCTTTCTCATCCATAAAACCACTCCCGACGAAATATCTGTAATAATATTTTATTCAACGGGAGTTTCTTTATACAGTTACGGCACAGGATAATATAGTTAATTTAAGTGCGAATTCGTATTGTGTTCGATTCTTTAATCCAAACCGAAGTTATGAATAAGACCTTCACGGTTACGCCAATCCTCTTTGACTTTGACCCAACACTGAAGATTCACACGACAGTTGAAAAAATGTTCGAGTTCATATCTTGCGTTTGTTGAAATTTCTTTTAACATCGAACCTTTTTTGCCGATGATAATACCTTTGTGGCTTTCTCTTTCGCAATAGATAACCGCATCTATGTCAAGTATCGGCTTGTCCTCACGTTCACGCATTTTTTCAATCGAAACGGCAATCCCGTGAGGTACTTCCTCGTTGAGTCGGTGAAGAAGTTTTTCACGAATCATTTCCGCAACCAAAACACGTTCGGGCTGGTCTGTCAACGTATCTTCGGGGAAGAAAAACTCGGAATCTTCCGCAAGTGCGAAAAGTTCCTCTTTAAGTTCGTTCATACCGTCGCCGTCACGGGCGCTGACGGGAACGACCGCTTTAAAATCGAAAAGTTCTGTAAGTTTTAAGATTTTTTCGGCCAATTCACGGCTGTCGTCGACAGTATCGGTTTTGTTAACCGCAAGAACAACCGGTATTTTTTCCGATTTGAGTTTTTGCAAAAGTTCCGTTTCGGTGGGTTTTATTTCGTCTTTTGCCTGTGTAACGAAAAGGCACGAATCAACTCCGCCTATGCTGTCATCAACAGCCTGTATCATTTTTTCGCCTAACTTCGTTTTCGGTTTATGAAATCCGGGAGTGTCGGTGAACACAAGTTGCACATCACCCTCGGTAAGCACACCCATAATTTTAGTGCGTGTGGTTTGAGGCCGTGAAGACACTATTGCGACTTTTTGACCTAAAAGTTTATTGAGTATTGAAGATTTTCCCACATTGGGTCTTCCTACGATTGCGATAAACGCTGTTTTTCTTTGTGACATTATTTTTCCCTTTTTTTGAAATCAAATTTAAAAATAAACAAAAGTGCCGGAACAAAACTCGCAAAAAGCAACACGGCGTAAAGTGGCTCCGCCTTATAGTGTGCGAAAAGCAACTTGAAAGCATCGGGTTGCCATAAAAGAATTATGCCTATCACGACGGCACAAACCGCAAACACAAGCACCGCACCGGCGGCAACGTCTTTGGAAACTTTTATGGCATACTTCTTTTCACGTGTTACGGCGTCGTCGGCTTTTTCAATTCCGGTGTTTATCATTTCACCGCCGATAACCAATGCGCTGGCAAGGACAAGTATCGCACATTCGGTTTTCGAAAGCACAAAATAATCGTACCGCATTAAAAAATACGCCATATACCCGCAACAGGTTATATGTATTCTGAAATTACGTTCGTGGGTAAGCATCCACAAGAAGCCTTTAAAAGCATAAACAAAACTTCTTAAAAGGCTGTCAATATCCTTCACGGCTTACTCCCCCTCGGAATCCATATAATACGACTCATTACGTTTTAAGCCGAGTTCCGTAAGCACGTGTTCTTCTTTTTCCCTCATGTGAACCGCTTCGATACCGCCGTTCACATGGTCGTAACCCAAAAGATGGAGCATAGAGTGAACCGTCAGGAAACCGATTTCACGCTGTAAAGTATGCCCGTAACTTTCCGCCTGTCTGACGGCGGTTTCAACCGAGATGACAATGTCACCCAAAAGGCACGCACCCGTGTCGATGTTTTTATCGTACACACCGTTTTCACCCAACGGGAAAGAAAGAACATCGGTACTGCTGTCGATATTGCGGTGTTCTTTGTTAAGTTCGTGAATACGCTCGTCATCAACAAACGTAACACTTATTTCGGCGGGTTCCCCGAAATTTTCGAAAGTGAGCACCGCATTACAGCAACGTCTCACCAAAAGACGCACCCCCGTGGGAATCTTAACCGCTTTTTGATCGTTCGAAATTATAACTTTAATCTTCTCTTTCATTTGCGTTTTTTCGCCTCCTCGTATTTTTCGTATGCTCTTATTATATCCTGCACTAACTTGTGCCTGACAACATCTTTACCCGAAAAACGGACTATGTCGATTTGCTCCATATTTTTCAAAATACCCGTGACTTCAACAAGTCCGGACCGTTTGCCGTCGGGCAAGTCTATCTGTGTTATGTCACCCGTTACAACGACTTTGGAATTAAAGCCCATTCTCGTTAAAAACATTTTCATTTGCTCCGGCGTTGTGTTTTGCGCCTCGTCAAGTATTATAAAACTGTCGTCGAGAGTGCGGCCACGCATATACGCAAGCGGTGCGACCTCTATGTTGCCTCGCTCCAAATATTTGTTGAAGTTTTCGGCACCGAGCATATCAAACAGCGCATCGTAAAGCGGGCGAAGATACGGGTCGACTTTGCTTTGCAGATCACCGGGCAAAAAGCCGAGTTTTTCACCCGCTTCAACAGCGGGGCGTGTAAGAATAATTCGGTTGACCTCTTTCGCTCTGAACGCGTTTACCGCCATAGCGACCGCCAAATACGTTTTGCCCGTACCGGCAGGCCCGACGCCAATGACTATTGTGTTGTTCTTTATCGATTCGACATATTTCTTTTGACCGAGTGTTTTCGGCTTGACGGGTTTGCCTTTGCTCGTTATACAGATGCAGTCACCCGACAACGTGGAAAGTTTGTCTTCGTTTCCGTCACCCACAAGAGAAATAACATACCTGACATTTTGTTCGTTGAGCGTTTCGCCCCTGTTGAGAAGCATTAAAAGTCCGTTTATCGCTTTGACCGCTCCCGCAACATTTTCGGGCTCGCCGATTACTTTTATATCGGAACCTCTGCTTATTACGTCAACCTCGAAAGTTTTTTCGATAATCAACACGTTTTCGTCAAAACTCCCGAACAGACTGACGGCTTGTTCCATTCTGTCAACATTTATTATCTGTTCCGATTTAATTACCTTCTTTTCGATATCAGTATTATACAACTTATAGTATAACACAAATTTTGTAAATGTCTACTAAAATTTTCTATCTTTTTTGTGAAAAGATATCAGTTTTATTCGACAGCAACAAGTTGTTCCGTTGCGATATCCTCAACACACGTGATTTTCATTGTAAGAGTTGCATTTTTTCCCGTTTTTTCAGTCGAAAACGATATTTTTTCGAGTTCCGTGTTTTCAAAGCCGTTTCTCTTTTTCTCAACGCATTCCTTTAAACAAACAAGCAACGATTCCGCTTCGTCAAACACGACTTTTGTTTCGGAAAGCAAAACTCCGTCTTCACGTGTTACCCTCACGGGCAAAACGGTTGAATTCGCTTCAAGATTTACCGTCGAACAGTTCACGATGTCGCCGTCGGGTGAAAATCCGAAAGGTATTTTTAAATTGAAAAGGTCAAGAATATATCTTTTTGCACCGCCCGTTGTGATAAATTTTTCAGCCTCCGAGGGCATTGCCTCTTTTATGTAATTTTCTGTTCGTGCAAACACTTTTCCCGATGCCCGCACAAACTTCTCGCTTCCGTCGGCATTCACCGTCACGCCCGAAATCAAAAGGCTCCCTTTTGCGACGAACACCCCCTCTTTTACGGCGTTTGTTCCGCTGTAACCCTCCACCAAAGTTATTTTTCCGCTTTTTGACGCAATCAAATTCGAAGGTGCGTTTTTGTCAACCGTCATCGGTGCTTTTTTCACCGGTGTGTATTCTATCTGTGCTTTATCACCGAAAATATTCAAAGATACCCACGAAAGTTGCGGATACATCGCCAGCAGTTTTTCCTGCACTTCGAGAATATCTATTTTCGACTTTCTCGCACCTGATTTCACGCCTAATTCTTCAAGGCTTTGTGTAAAGTCCTCTATCTTTACACCGCTTTCTTCGACAATTTCGACCTCCCAAATAAACCCCGACATAAACCATATAAACGCAACCGTTATCAAAATGCCGAAAACCGCACCGCACCGCCATTTATAGCGTTTTAAAAAAATCGGAAGTCCCTTGTTTTTTACAACCGAAACTTTCATTCCCGAATTTTCCGCAGGCGTTTCAATTCTTTTAAATTCGCTTGCGGTTGTACAGGCTTCGACCTTTACACCGTCATTTTTGATTTTCCACAAACTTATTCCGTGAATTTTGCAAAGATTCAAAAATCTTTCCGGAAAACCGCCCTCGGCACAAAATTCAACATACCCCGCAACATATCTCAGCAGACTTACCAACGCCGTTCACTCCTCACACAAATTCAAGACTCGCTATTTCTCCGTTGATATCTGTTTGACCGTAAACGAACGAATCCGCAACTAAGTTTTTACCGCTTATTTTAAGATTCAGTCCGCCCAAATCCAAAACGATGCTGTCTTGCGAATAATCGACAACGCATTTGCAATCCAAAACAATAATCCTTTTATTGCCGTAAAGTTCTATAGCGCAATTTTCCATATCTTCTTTCACGCTTTTCAAAGATTTCAGTTTCATCGGCACATTCCCTCCCCGCAATCAGGTAACAAGTCAATTGTTATATTTTTATGCTTCGCATTCATAAAATATAAGGGGTGTGCGAAATGGATAAAAAGCGTTTTGTGAGAATCTTAAAACTACTTCCGATGCTCGTCGGCACGGTTCTTTGTGTTGCGGGGCTTGTCATATATCCGAAAGAAACAGCCGACGGAATAAAAAACGGCTTGCTTTTGTTGGCGGAAAACATAATACCGTCACTTTTTCCGTTTATGGTGCTTTCGACATACATTTCAAGCAGTCCTTTGATTGATTTTTTTGCAAAAATCCTTGAAAAGCCGGCTCAAAAAATATTCAAAACAAATGCCGTGGCGCTTATATCGGTTATTTTGGGTTTACTCGGCGGTTATCCCATCGGCGCTAAATCCGCGGCGGAATTTTACGAAAGAGGAAAACTTACGGAAAACGAAGTCCGCCGTCTGTTTTGCTGGTGTGTAAATCCGAGTCCCGCCTTTGTGATAACCGCCGTCGGAACTTTTATGCTCGCAAACACAAAAAGCGGAATCATTCTTTATTTTTCTTGCCTTTCGGCGACACTTACAATAGGTTTTTGCACACGTTTCTTTTCAGACGGCAAAAGCACTTTAAAAACAGCCGAAAGCACCGTCGACCGCAAAAACATTTTCGTAAACTCCGTATCCGTCGGCAGCGAAGCGATGTTTTCGGTGTGCGGTTGGGTGCTTGTTTTTTCCGCAATAGCCGTTCTTTCCGATGTTTTTTCACCGAACAAAACAGTCGCCGTGCTTTTGAAATCTGTGCTTGAGGTAACAACCGGTTGCGGTTATGCCGTTTCGAACGGTTTGCCGTTGCCCGTAATTTGCGCAATACTCGGTTTCGGCGGTCTTGCTGTAATTTTTCAAATAGCACCGTACACCGAAAAATGCAACATACAAATCAAGACTTTTATTTGCGTAAAAATCATCAACGGTGCGTTGAGTTCGTTTTTCTGTTCGCAATTTTTAAAAATATTTCCGCAAAGCACGGCTGTTTTCACCGAAATTCACGCAGGCGGAACGGTATTCCCGATATCGCACAGCATAAGCGCAACGTTAATTTTACTTTTGATGTGTACCGTTTTGATTTTTGAGGTTGATAACAAAAGAAAAATGTGTTAGTATGTAAAAAACGGGAGTGAGGAAATATGGCATTAAAACTGTTTAAAGGCGACACGGAACCGCAATGTGCCTGTTGCGAATACGCCGAAATAACCGACGGCGGTGATGTTGCGGTTTGCCGTAAAATCGGCGGTGTTATGCAGCTGCACTCAAAATGCAAAAAATTTAAATACGATCCCTTCAAGCGAGAACCGAAAAGGCTTTCTTTTTCGGGTGATTTTTCGAAAGAAGATTTTGAAATTTAACTTAACGGATTTAAGACGTGAAGCACCGAAAATCGCCGTTTAAGGCGGTTTCGGCTTTTCTTTTTGTGATATCTCACAAAATGCCCGCAATATAGTTCAAATTTTTTTCAATCACTATTTTGTCGAATTTACTTGAAATGACGGCGAATAATTAGTACAATTATATTGAAATAAAAAATAACGGAGGTTAATGTCGTGGCAGATGCATTCGGTATTCCCAACACAATTCCGGTCGGTCCCCTCGGTATAATCGCTACACCCGGTTGCGAGGAACTCGCTCAAAAAATCAACAATTATCTCACCGCTTGGCGAGAGGAAAGAGAAAGCGAGCATAAAACGACCATCGCTTTCTACGGCTATCAACGAGACACTTTCATAATCGACGCCGATTTCACCAGATTCGGCTCCGGCGAAGGCAAATGTGTTCTTCACGAAACGGTCAGAGGTTACGATGTTTATATCATCTGCGACTGTTTCAATCACGGCTTAACATACGAGATGTACGGCCACAAAAACCATTACTCTCCGGACGAGCACTATGCAAACCTCAAAAGAGCGATTTCCGCTGTTGAGGGCAAAGCAAGAAGAATCAATGTTATTATGCCCATGCTTTATGAAGGCAGGCAACACAAACGCTCACGCCGTGAGTCGCTTGACTGTGCAATCGCACTTCAGGAACTTTGCATTGATATGGGCGTTGAAAACGTCATCACTTTCGATGCGCACGACCCCAGAGTGCAAAACGCAATTCCCCTTAAAGGTTTTGAAAACGTCGCACCTACTTATCAAATGATAAAGGCTCTCACAAAGAATTTCAACGACCTTAAGATCGACCACGACCACCTTATGGTAATCTCTCCCGACGAGGGCGGTATGAGTCGCTGTATTTACTATTCAACCGTTTTGGGCATCGATTTGGGTATGTTCTACAAACGCCGTGACTATTCCGTTGTTGTCAACGGCAGAAACCCCATCCTCGCACACGAATTTCTCGGTGACAATGTTGAAGGCAAAGACTGTCTTATCATCGACGATATGATTTCTTCGGGCGATTCGATGATCGAAGTTGCAACAAAACTTAAAGAACTTAAAGCAAACAGAATTTTCGTTTGCACGAGTTTCGGTCTTTTCTGCAACGGTCTCGACGAATTCGACAAAGCATATGACAACGGCATTATAGACGGTGTTTTCACAACAAACCTTGTTTACAGAACACCCGAACTTCTTGAAAAACCGTGGTATTTCGAAGTTGATATGAGTAAATACTGTTCTCTTATTATCGACACACTCAACCACGACTGTTCCGTAAGCAGTCTTCTTAACCCCGCCGATAAAATCAAGGCACGTTTGGAGAAATACAAAGAACAGCAAAAGAAAGATGAACTTTCATTATTCAATAACTAACATTACGGGGATGTTAAAAAAGTGCAGACCGCATAAAACAGTACAATGCAAAGGGGTTTTTACAGGAAACAGAACTGTAAGAACCCCTTAAATAATTGAAAAAATCAACAAATACAAAATATTTAATATTTTATGCTGCGAACGAACCTCGCCACTCGGCAAAAGGTGACGGGCAAGCGAAAACGAGTCTAAAGCCTTGTTTTTGCTCGTTTTGTCCGTTCTGCATCTTTTTTCTGTCCCCTCGAACAAGGGCCACAAAAAACGCAAGTTTTTACAGCCCCCGTTTGATTCATTTTGACTCACCGTAAACAAATAATTATTGACAACCGCCCGTCAATATAGTATTATTTAAGCAGATAGTTAAAGGGATTTTTATTATACCTTTAAAATCAATAATCATTATTACATATCGGAGGCAACACATCATGATGAAAAAGAGAAAAATCGCAAAGTACATTATCCTCAACATCATCACTTTGGGCATTTACGGTCTTTTCTTCTGGTACAAATGGACCGAAGACGTTAACAAAATCTGCGACGGTGATGATAAAGACAGCGCAAACTATGTTCTTATTCTTATTCTCAACGTTTTCTCGCTCGGCATCAACGTTCTCGTTTGGAACTACCAAATGGGTGAAAGATTATACCAAAAAGCCACGGACTACGGCGTTGAAATCAAACACGGCGGTGTGTTCGTTATGCTCTGCCGCTTCATTCCCCTTTTGAGCAGTATCTTCAAAATTTCCTATTTCAACAAATTGGCTGACGTTTACAACGCACAGCAATCCGCTGAAAGTGTAGTTTCCGCACAGGAAACAGTTTCCGAATAACACTTTCGGAAACCATAAAATCCGGTAAATATTTCGGGATTCCTTCGGTTCGATTCGAAGGAATCCTTTTTTATATTCATTACGTCGGTTGTGATAAAACATTTTCGACCGTTTAAGTCTAACGCAAAAAATTCGATACCCCTTGAAAGAAACGCCTGTTTTATGTATAATGGTATCATAGATACAATATAAATAAGCGTTTTCGGAAAGAAGTGTCATATATGAACAAAGAATTAAAATTCAATAACGGTAAATTCACCGTTATGACCTTGGGCGATTTGCATGAATCCATAATTCTCGACACAAAAGAAAAACGCAAACGTCGTGAAGATATGCACAATCTGGTTAAAATATCTTTAATGGCTTTCAAGCCCGATTTAGTCGTACTTTTGGGCGACACACTCAATAAAAAAGACGAATCGGAGGATTTTTCCGTCTATAAAAACGCACTTCGTGAAATATTAAAACCGATACTCGATGCGGGTGTTCCGTTTTGCTATGTGTTGGGCAATCACGAACACGATACCTGTCAAGAGGAACAAATCGTGAAAGCATATGCCGAATTTGAAAACTGTTGCGGAAAGAACGACCCCGACTGCCCTCGTGGGAACTTCAATTGCAATATCCTTGTAAAAAATTCAGCCGGCACGGAAGACATCCTCAACCTTTGGTTTATCGACTCAAACAACCGTTGCCCCGATAAGAACCTTTCGGTTTACGATTGGGTGCACGAAGATCAAATTAAATGGTATGAAAAAACCGCACAACGCATAAAAGCGGAGCACGGCGGAAAGACGATTCCCGCAATTGTATTCCAACACATTCCCGTTGTTGAGGAATATGAACTTTTAAGGGAGGCGAAACCTCACGAAAAAGTTTTTGAAGCGGTCGACGGTCACGGCACTTTTTCGTCAAAAAAATATATGCCGAAAGACGGTGTTGACGGATATCTCGGCGAAGGGCCGGCAACCCCGTGCGTGAATGCGGGGCAATTTGCAAGTTGGAAAAAAACAGGTGATGTCATCGCCGCATTTTTCGGTCACGACCACATGAACGACTTCACGGGATTTGTCGACGGCATTATGCTCGGTCAAAACAAAACGAGCGGTTTCGGTTGCTACACAGACGGTTGCCGTTCGGCTGTACGGATAACAACAATTGATGAGAAAGAGCCCCGAAAAGTCAAGTCGAAAGTTTATCATTTTAAAGATTTGGGTCTTGAAAGCACATCTTTGGGCCCTGTTGAAAAGCGAATAACCGACAGACAAAGCATCGCACTTCATAAAATATGCCGTGTTGCCGCAGGTGTAACGGGCATTGCAACTGTCGGAACAATAATTAAAAAAGCAGTAAAACATTAAGGTGGAATGTTTAATGAAATTACAAAAACTCGCCGCATTGATTACGGGTGCCGGTACGGGTGTCGCACTCGGCAACGCAATAAAAAACGGCAAAATCTGTCCGACTTGCATGGTTAAAAAAGCCTTTGCTTACACTCAGGTTCATCTGCAGGACTCCGAAAAATACAGCAACGGCGTTGCACTTACTCCGCCCATGGGCTGGAGCAGTTGGAACACATTTCGAAACACTATCGACGAAAACCTTATTAAAGACATTGCCGACGCAATGAAAAAAACAGGGCTTTTGGATGCAGGCTACAAATACATCAATCTTGACGACTGTTGGCAAAGTTCAATGCGCACGGAAGACGGCAAACTTCAAGGTGACCTCACACGCTTTCCACGTGGAATCAAACCCCTTGTTGAAGAAATAAACGCTCTCGGCTTCAAGGTCGGTCTTTATACCTCAAACGGAACGCTCACCTGCGAAGATCTCCCCGCAAGTCTTTACAACGAATCGACAGATGCCGATACCCTCGCCGAATGGGGTGTCGAATATTTCAAATACGACTTCTGCCATAACGAAAAAATACCGACTATTGCACCTGCGATTATCAAAATACAAATCGGGAAACCCAACGAAGAACATTTTATCGAACTTCAAGCCGAACACGGCAAAATCTCGAAAGGCGCAAAAGTTTTTGTCGACCCCAAGGTCGAAAACGGTTATACGGTCGGTAATCTTTGCGGTGGTTTGGGCGAACTTGAATTTGATACAATAGATGTTCCCGAAAGCGGAGAATATTCGCTTACCGTAGTTTTCAGAAAGGGCGGAAACATCAAAAAATATTTGGTTTGCAACGTCAACGGCAAAAAAGAATACGACTGTTATTTCCCTCAGTCAAAAGGTTTTACGCCCGACGGCAGACTTCAAATCGTTGTCGAACTTGAAAAAGGTATTAACACAATAAAATTTTACAATCCCGTTGCCTCGCTTATGGACTCCGCCCAAAGGCAGTATATAAATATGGGCCGTGAACTCAAGCGTGCAACAAAAGAATTTGCCGAAAAGAACGGCACCCCCGAAAAACCGATATGCTATTCAATTTGCGAATGGGGTCTTAACCGCCCGTGGAAATGGGGCTCAAAAGCCGGTAACCTTTGGCGAACAACCCCCGATATCAAACCGTATTGGCCCTCGATGCTCTCGATTTACGAATTTAACTCTCGCCTTTATAAGCATGCGGGCCCCGGCGCTTGGAATGACCCCGATATGCTTGAAGTCGGCGTCGGTGAACTGACCGTTGAAGAAAACAAAACCCACTTTTCGCTGTGGTGTATGATGGCGGCACCCCTCATTTTGGGCAACGACGTGCGAAAATTCATCAACAGCGACGGCACGGTGGATTTTGACAATCAAATTCTGCAAATATTAAAAAACAAAGCGCTTATCGAAATTGACCAAGACTCTCGCGGGATACAGGCAAAACGCATTTCTTCAAGTAATTTCTGTGATATTCTCGTTAAGCCCTTGGAAAACAAAGAACTCGCTCTTTGTTTCTTCAACAAAACGAACACCAAAAAGCCTATGTCTTTATCAATAGCGAAAATCCACAACGAAAGTTATGTCGATTTGCCGATAGCGAAAACATACTCGGTTTCTGATATTTGGGAAAACAAAACTTGCGTTTTATCCGCCGATGCGGTAATTCACGCCGAGGTTGAACCGCACGGTGTAAAAGTTTACAGAATAAAAGCCGTTTAAGGAGGAATGTTTTATGACAACGGGTTCTTTAAAAGAAAACGCACGAAAAAGTTTAAAAAGGAATCATTGGCTTTCCGTTGCTGTGGCATTTTTTATGACCTTGGGAACGGTATCTGTCCCGTCGCTCAATTTCAGCAACGATTATATTTTCGATTTTTCGGGAGATTCTTTCAATTTTTCGCAAAACATTCCGCATATTATATCTTCAATTAAAACGATTTTGACTAATAATGCCGCCATCATTTTGGGAACCGGCATCGCAACTTTAGTGGGCGTTGCGTTCGTTACGCTGTTCCGTGCATTGGTTTTCAATATTTTTACGGTCGGCGGTTCGAGATACTTTTTGAAACTGAGAAAAAATCAGCGTGTCGAATTCGGCGAAGTTTTTCAAAACTTCCGTGATAAAACTTATCTTAACATAGCAAAAACAACTTTCATTCGAGATATTTACGTTACACTTTTCTCTTTGCTGTTTGTAATTCCCGGTATTATTAAATCTTACGAGTATTGGGCAGTCAATTATATAATCTCCGTTCGACCCGATTTAAGCCACAAAGAGGCTCTGTATTTGAGTTCAAAAGTAATGAAAGGCAGAAAGTTGGATTTATTCGTTTTGCAACTTTCTTTTATCGGTTGGAATATTTTAACGGCATTCACTTGCGGTATTTTGAACATTCTTTATGTTTCACCTTATAAGCAGGCAACATACGCCGAGTTTTTTGCCGATGTCAGAGAATCCGCAATTGTAAAAGGCGTTATATCCCCGTTCGATATACCCGATTACGAACAGTATGTTGATCCGATAGGCACAACACCTTTTTACAGCACAACATACGGAACAAATACTTACACCGGCGGATTCACACAATCCCAAACGCCTACAGAACCTCAAACACCCGTAGAACCTCAAACACCCGTAGAACCTCAAACACCCGAATCGGATATTGAATAACACCGTTTAAAAACAGGCTGTAAAAAACTTGCGTTTTTTTACAGCCTGTGCTTTTGATGGATAGGGAAAAAAGATGCAGAACGGAATACCTGAGCAAAAGCAAGGCTTTAGACTTGTTTTTTGCTTGCCCGAAGATGTACAGAGGCACATCGAGTGGCGAGGTTTGTTCGTAGCATAAAATATTTAATTTTTTATATTTGTTGATTTTTAATTATTCAAGGGATTCTACAGGTGTATTGTCACCCGTAAAACCCTCGTCGCATTATACTGTTTTATGCGGTCTGCACTTTTTTACATTCCACTATGCATCGTAAAGTCCCAAAATAACTATACCCACAACCGCTACGGCAATTGTGATATAATGCTTCGGCGAGAGTTTTTCTTTCAAAAAGAGTCTCCCCCAAACGACGGATGCCACGCAGTATGCCGAAATGATAGGTGCCGCCATAGCGACGTGTTGCGAATCGGCAAGAGCGTAAATATACGCAAACTGCCCGACTGTTTCGAAAACGGCGCCGGCATATTTGGGTGCTTCTTTTTTGGGAAGATATTTTTGTTTTTTGATGAATTTAATATATACAAACGATGCGATACCGCAAACAAGGAACGTCAATTCATACGCAACATTGGCGACATCTTCGTCTAATGTTTCCAAAACCATACTGTCCGCAAACGTGCCTAAAGCATCCAACAGGCAATAAATAAGGGGCAATATAATAGCGAGCGCACTTTTCGAATATTTATAATTTGCACTTTCCTGACGCAACATACGAAGTTCGTCGTCTTCGTTTGCTTCAACAAAGCCGAGTCCGATAACACCGATACAAACGAGTGCCACCGCTATGTATTGCGGAACAGCAAGTCTGTCGCCCATCATTATGCAAAGAACCGCTACAATAGCGCCCGACGAATTGCATATCGGCGAGGAAACGGAAAGTTCGATGTATCTTAATCCAACGTAACCTATCGTCATTGAAAGAATATACAGAGCCGACACGGGCAAATATTTTATGATTGCGGAGAAATTTATAGGTACGTCTGACACAAATATTTCATATAATGCGTGGATACCCATTACAATACCCACTGCGGTAACCATTTTAAAATGGCTGTACTTATCCGATTTGTCGGCACAACCGATTTTGGAAAATAAATCGGAACCGCTCCAACAAAAGAGTGCGATTACGGAAAACCAGAACCACATTTTCTCATACCTCTTTTCTTAATTTATTCGATGCTAAAAATTTATGCTTTTGTGCCGAAAAATGAAATAATTCCGTTTTCGAACAACGGAAATAATAATATCATCAAAAAGTTGAGAATACAAGTTTTTTCTTAAATTTAGTAATGACTTTTTTGTTGTTTTGTATTATAATATCCCCTTGTATTACAGAAATTCAGAGGTGAATATATTGAATAAACGTGGAATCCTCGATATGACAACGGGGCCTTTTTTCAAAAAAATTCTCGTTTTTTCCGTACCGCTGATGCTTACCGGCGTTTTGCAACTTATTTATAACGCCGCCGATGTTATGGTAGTCGGCAGATTTGCGGGAAGCACATCTCTTGCGGCGGTCGGTTCGACAAGTTCGCTTGTAAACCTTATTATCAATTTATTTATCGGTCTTTCAACGGGTGCGGGTGTTGTTACCGCACGGCATATCGGTGCGGGTGAGGGCGAAAAAACGCACCGAAGCGTTCACACCGCAATGGCAATCGGCGTTGCTTCGGGGTTTGCGGTCGGTGTGTTCGGCTACTGTTTTGCCGGAAAATTCCTTGCGCTTATGGGAACGCCCGACGATGTTCTTCCGCTTGCGACCCTTTATTTGCAAATATACTTTTTGGGTGCCCCCGGTTCGCTCGTCTATAACTTCGGCGCTTCAATTGTCCGTGCCACGGGCGACACAAAAAGACCTTTGTTTATTTTAACTTTTGCGGGACTTGTGAATGTCATTTTAAACCTCGTTTTGGTTATTGTGTTCAAATTGGATGTCGCCGGTGTTGCGATAGCAACGGTGGTATCGCAATATATATCGGCTGTTTTCATCGTAATTCGCCTAACGCACCTCGAAAATGCATGTCGGCTTAAACTCAACAAAATCAAAATTTATAAAGACGAACTCAAACTGATTGTGAAAATCGGTTTGCCCGCAGGCTTTCAAAACAGCCTTTTTTCGCTCTCAAACGTGCTTATTCAATCAACAATAAACACCTTCGGTTCTTCCGCCATGGCGGGAAATACCGCCGCACAAAACTGCGACTCTTTTATTTACACTTGCGCCAACGCCGTTGCTCAAACTTCCATGACATTTTCTTCGCAGAATATGGGTGCCAAAAAATATCATAATCTCAAAAAAATATATTTTATGTGCCTCGCCTTCTCGCTTGTTATAGGCGTTGTTTTCGGTGCTGTCGCTCTCATTTTTCCCGATGAAATACTCGGAATATTTTCGACCGACCCCGTTGTTATAGAATACGGGAAATCGAGAATATATGTTATTATGAGCACATATTTCCTCTGTTGTGTAATGGACGTTGCCGCCTACCAAGTTCGCGGTATGGGTCGTTCGCTCGAACCGATGATAATATCACTCCTCGGTGCATGCGGTTTGCGTATTCTGTGGCTTTACACGGGTTATCAATTGGATAAAACACTCCCGAATCTTTACCTTTCCTACCCGATATCATGGCTCATAACGTTCGCCGCACTGTTCATTTTGTTTGTAGTTATAGATAAAAAGTTGAAAAAGAAAGCAACTGTTCAAGAAGCATAAAAAATCAACGGGCTGTAAAAAAAGCATTTTTTACAGCCCGCTTTTCTCATTTTCGGCAAATTTTATGAAAATCCATGCTCAATCATAGATTTTCATAAATTTATACGACATCTTTTTATTTTTCAAACGGAACTTCGTATTCTATACCGTCGAATTGCATTTCGGTGTCTTCACGCTCAAAACCTTCGATATCGTATCTATCGGAATAATAGTTATATTTTTCAATGGTGAAATCACCGTCGGGGGTTGATGTTATAAGACTGCAACCACGCTGTGAACCGTATTTCGCTATGCCGATATATGCAAGGTAATCGACGCTGTAACCATAACTGAATGTAACGCCTTTGTATTCGAAAGTCGTGTTGTTATAGTGGTCGTGACCGTTAAAAATGGCTTTTGTGGAGCCCAATTCAAGCACTGTTTCAAAGAAAGAGTCCTCACCTATTCCGCAACAAACCTGAGTACCTGTTTCGCCTATAATACCTTCTGTGTATTTGAAATCGGCGGTATCTTTAAAACCGTTTGCGGAGAATTCTTCCCACGCATCTCTTGTTTCGACAAGCGGAATATGGAAAAACGCAAGGCTTTTTACAGTAGGGAATTTCTCGGAATATTCTTTTTGAAGCGAGGCATCGCTCATTGCTTTTATGACCGACGTGTTTTCGGCGTTCATACGTCGGATTTCCGATTTATACCACTGAACTTGATTTTCGTGAATGTTATCGTATTTCGCCATAAGACCGAAAACATCACCGCCGGTGTAGGCGTTTGAGTCAATCATAACAAGTGCTTGGGTAATAATTCCGTCGGAATTTTTAACCTCTATTGTGTGGTTGCCGAAGCCGTCTACATCTTCGGGGCCCGTTTCGAAAAGGCAGTATTTATAATCATCGTTTAAATAAAATTCGGAAATTTGTTTTCTGCTGTAAAAACTGTACGCTTCGGTATCGTGGTTTCCGAAGTTCAATGTCCAATAAACGCCGAGATTTTCCATAAGTTCGGCAAACGCTTTCGCACCGTTTTTGTTGTTGAAAGTACCCGAAAAAACAGGAACGGGATAAGCGATGTCACCCGTAACGACAACAAGGTCGGGCTTTTCACGTGTAATCATTACAGCAACAGCATTGAGCGCTTTTGCATCTTTACCGGAACTTAAATAACCGCCACCGATGTGAACGTCGGTAATTTGCAGTATTTTGAAGTCACGGTCGGTTGTAAAAACCCAATTTCCGTTTTCATCTTTTTGCGGTATAAGTTGTGCTTCGTAGCCGATTTTTTCGTAAGAGTGGCTTTTTTCGATACACTTGTTAAGGGCGACAGCGTTCACCCCTACCGTTATAACAGCAAAAGCCAATATCAAACAGAGTACTGTTAATATTATTGTTTTTGCCTTTTTCTTGTTGTTTTTTGCCATAAATAATCCTCCTTGCACGTCATATCCACATACACCTATGATACCACGAATTTTATTATTTTGCAATATTGACTAATTCGCAAAGTTACGATATCATACTGTTGAAAACAATCTAACCGAAAGGCAAAACACTTATGGATTTCAAAGAATTTTTAAAAGAGGCGGCTCATGTTAAGCCGTCAAAAAATCAATTCGAAAGATTGCGTGAAACACCTTTTTATGCGTTTGTGCATTTCAGCCCCAACACATATACAAACCTTGAATGGGGAAACGGCGACGAAGACCCCGCAATTTTCAATCCGACCGAACTCGACTGTGAACAATGGGCAAAAGCCATAAAATCCGCCGGAATGAAAGGTATGATTTTAACGGCAAAACACCACGACGGATTTTGCCTTTGGCAAACGAAATACACCGAACACAGCATAAAAAACAGCCCGTATAAAAACGGTAAAGGCGATATCGTTAAAGAAGCGGCCGAAGCCTGCAAAAAATACGGACTCAAATTCGGTTTTTATCTTTCTCCTTGGGACAGAAACGCAAAATGTTACGGTACCGATGAATATAACGAATATTATAAAAATCAATTGACCGAACTTTTGACAGGCTACGGCGAAATTTTCCATGTTTGGTTTGACGGTGCTTGCGGTGAGGGGCCCAACGGCAAAAAACAAGTCTACGATTTTGACGGATATATTGAACTCGTTGAAAAATATCAACCGAATGCCACCATATTCCACGAACAGGGAACAATTCGTTGGTGCGGTAACGAAGCGGGCATCGCACCGTTCGCTCAATGGGCTGTTGTGCCGTATGAACTTTGCCCGTTCAACAAACCGCAAACGAACGGCGCACTCGTCGACGGAAGTTTGGCATTCAACACAAACCCCGATGTCGCAATCGGAACGCTCGAAAATATTATGTATTCGAAAGCACTCGTTTTTGCTCCGTCGGAAACAGATATGTCCATAAGACCGGGTTGGTTTTATCACGAAGATGAACAACCTCATTCATTGGAAAGACTGTTCGACACATATATTACTTCGGTAGGCAATAATGCGACTTTCAACTTAAACATTCCGCCTATGCCCAACGGCAAATTTAATGATGCCGACGTAAAACGTCTTAACGAACTCGGTGATTTGTTAAATAAAGAATTCGGAACAAATCTTGCCGAAGGCATTCCCTTCGAAAAATCGGTGGGATACAGCGAAACACAACCCGAATATACGCTTAAATTAGGCGAAAAAGCGAAAATCAAGTATGTCGAAATCGCCGAAAGAATAAGCGAGGGTCAAAGAGTATCTAACTTCGCCGTTATGCGTAAAGACGAATTCGGTCAATGGCTCCCGTTGGCACAGTCAACAACAATCGGAAGCAGAAAGATTGTAAAATTCGACCCTGTCGAAACCGATGAAATCAAAATAAGAATTATGTCCTCACGTGATGTACCGGATATAGAATGGATAAAACTCTATTAAGTTTTTCGCCCCCCGATTGACTCGGAGGGCGTTTTTTATATAAATGACTTATGCGCTAAAATCGGGAATCCACCGATTTTGAATTGCCGAGTTTCGATGCAGAA
>CAYPAB010000001.1:0-86932 GCA_964408605.1 uncultured Eubacteriales bacterium | reverse complement strand
GGCTTTTTCTCGACACGACGGTGTATGCAGATACTCTACGTCACGAAAAATGACTTATGCACGAAAATCGGGAATCCGCCGATTTTGAATTGCCGAGTTTCGATGCAGAAGGCTTTTTCTCGACACGACGGTGTATGCAGATACTCTACGTCACGAAAAATGACTATGCGCGAAAATCGGGAATTCAATCTCTGATGCCGTAGTTTTCAATGACATAATCCATATCCTTATCCCCTCTGCCGGAAAGGTTAATAAGGATAGAACCGTGATCGATTTTCTGAGCGAGTTTCATGGCGTATGCAACGGCGTGGGAACTTTCGATTGCGGGGATAATTCCCTCAAGGCGTGAAAGTTTATAAAATGCGTCAATTGTGTCTTCATCGTCGATTACATCGTATTTAACTCTGCCGATATCCTGCAAGAAAGCGTGTTCGGGGCCCGATGAAGGATAATCCAAACCGCTTGCAACGGAGTAAACGGGTGCGGGGTCGCCGTTTTCATCTTTGAGCATAATGCTGTTAAAACCGTGCATAACACCTTCGGTGCCGTATTTCAAACTTGCGGCGTGATCGCCGAGTTTCGGCCCTCTGCCCAAGGGTTCAACGCCGTAAATATCAACGGGGTCATTTAAAAATCCCGCAAAAAGACCCGCCGCATTTGAACCGCCGCCGACACAGGCAACAATTGAGTTGGGAAGATGGCCTGTCATTTCGATAAACTGTTCACGTGCTTCAATTCCGACTACACTTTGAAAGTCACGAACCATCATCGGGAACGGATGAGGCCCCAAAACCGAACCGATACAGTAAATGCAGTCTTTATATTCTTTGCTGTACGCTTCGAAAGCGGCATCGACCGCTTCTTTGAGCGTTGCGAGACCGTGTGTTACTTCAACAACATTTGCACCGAGAATTTTCATTCTCGCAACGTTGGGAGCCTGTTTTTTTATGTCAACGGAACCCATGTAAATATCACATTCAAGACCGAAATATGCGGCGGCGGTAGCAAGTGCCACACCGTGCTGACCGGCGCCCGTTTCCGCAATAACTTTTTTCTTGCCCATATATTTTGCGAGAAGCGCTTCGCCCATGCAATGATTGAGTTTGTGCGCACCCGAATGATTTAAGTCTTCACGCTTTGCGTACAGTTGCACCTTTCCGCCGAGCGAATCCGAAAGCCTTTCAAGATGCGTAATCGGTGTGGGTCTGCCCTGAAATTCTTTTCTTATGCGACGAAGTTCGGCAATAAATTTTCTGGATTGGCAAATTGAATAGTACGCCTCTGTGATTTCTTTCATAGCGTCTTTAAGATTGTCGTCTACAAAGCATCCGCCGTATTTTCCGAAATAGCCTTCTTTGTTGGGATAATTGTCAAAATATGTGTCAAAATCGATATTATTATATAACATTGCGGTAACCTCCGAAATTTTATTTAAAATTATTTTAAAGTTTTTAAACGATAAATTTACCGTCGCCATCGTTTGGTAAGCAACATAAAAATCACTCCGAAATTTCAATTCAAATAAACAAAAAGCCCTTGACAGAATACTCTCTGTCAAGGACGAATAAACAATATCCGCGGTGCCACCTTGATTTGCGAAAAATCGCACTCTTGCGGGATACAAACATACCCCCGACAACTTACGTATGCCAACACGTTGCAGAATACTTTGCGTAAAAACGCATTTGACTGCACCCTCAGCGGTCCATTTGACGACTTGTTTCTTGCCCGATTCCAGCAAATTCGGGCTCTCTGTGAAGGCATAATCGCCGTTACCTCCGCCTCAACGGTTTAATATTTAATTTAGGGTCATTATATCACCGTAAACTCACATTGTCAACAGGTTTTACAATTTATTTTTCGCCCTTTATTTCGCTTTATTTCCGCTAAATATTGACACAAACACGTGTTCAAAGTAAAATATATTACATAACAATGTAAAAAGAAGGTATCGATATGAATAATATACCAACCGTAAAACTCGGAATCGTTGCGGTATCACGTGATTGTTTCCCTATGTCACTTTCTCAAAACAGGCGTCGTGCGGTAGTTGACGAATACCGAAAGACAGGCGAAATTTACGAATATCCGGAGTGTGTCGAAAACGAAAAAGATATGCTTAAAGCGTTGGAGTCCGTAAAAAACGCCGACTGTAACGCACTTGTGGTTTATTTGGGGAACTTCGGCCCCGAAACAGCCGAAACACTTTTGGCTAAATATTTTGACGGCCCCGTTATGTATTGTGCGGCCGCCGAAGAAAGCGAAAACGACCTTCTCGACGGCAGAGGCGACGCTTATTGCGGTGTTCTCAACCTCAGTTACAACCTCAAACTGCGAAATATAAAAGCGTACATTCCCGAATACCCTGTCGGTAACGCCGAGGAATGTGCCGAAATGATTAGGCAATTTGTACCTATCGCACGTGCGTTAATATCACTTAAAAAACTCAAAATCATTTCTTTCGGCCCCCGTCCGCAAGATTTTCTCGCTTGCAACGCACCGATTAAGAATCTTTACGATTTAGGTGTTGAAATCGAGGAAAACAGTGAACTTGACCTTTTTGCTTCATTCAACGCTCACGAAAATGACAAAAGGATTCCCGAAGTTGTTGCCGATATGGAAAAAGAACTCGGTGACGGCAACAAAAAGCCCGAAATACTCGAAAAACTCGCACAGTACGAACTCACACTTTGCGATTGGGTGCAAGAGCACAAGGGTTCACGTGAGTTTGTTGCAATAGCCGGAAAATGCTGGCCCGCTTTTCAAACGGAATTTAAGTTTGTTCCGTGCTATGTAAACAGCCGTCTTGCTTCAAGGGGCATTCCCGTTTCTTGCGAAGTTGACATCTACGGCGTTCTTTCCGAATATATCGGTGCCTGTGTCAGCAACGATGCTGTCACCTTGCTTGATATCAACAACTCCGTTCCACGTGATATGTACGAGAAAAACATTCTCGGCAAAACGCCTTACGCTTTCACCGATACTTTTATGGGGTTCCATTGCGGTAATACGCCCGCTTCGAAACTCTCGTTCTGCGAAATGAAATATCAAAAAATTATGGCGAGAACATTGCCGAAAGAATACACAAACGGCACGCTTGAGGGCGACATTGCACCCGGCGACATAACATTTTTCCGCATTCAGTCCACGTCGGACAGCCACCTTAAAGCATATGTTGCAGAGGGCGAGATATTGCCGGTTGCGACACGTTCGTTCGGCGGAATCGGTGTTTTTGCGATTCCCGAAATGGGTCGTTTTTACCGCCATGTTCTTATTCAAAACAATTTCCCACACCACGGTGCCGTCGCTTTCGGGCATCACGGCAAAGCACTTTTTGAAGTATTCAAATATATAGGTGTTGAGGATATCGGCTACAATCAACCGAAATCGATTCCCTATAAGACGGAAAACCCTTTTCATAGTTGAGGGGATATAAAAACAGACCGCATAAACACACGGGATGTAAAAAAACAGACCGCATAAAACACAGAGTGACTGTAAAAACTTCAGTTTTTACAGTCACTTGTTCATTTACACACAACAGTGCCGATATCAATCCTTGAAGAACTGAGGCAGATACGGTTTGTGGGCTTCTTTCATTTCTTCATAGCATGCTTTTGCCTGTGCAAAATCACCGCAAAGAGGATGCATCATAAGTGCGTTGAGGGCATCTTCGTCGGAGCCTTTCATTGCCGCATCGACGGTGTATTTCTCGTAAGATTTTACGGTTCTCATAAGGCTGATGATATGACGGTTATCCACCTTTTCGATCGGAACGGGTTTTGCACCGTCTTTGCCGATAACCGCTGCGATTTCAACGATATCGTCATCATCCATAAAGTCGAGTGTACCGTTGTTTTTGATGTTGACAACGTGAACATCGTTTTTATCGTTTGCTATTGAATCGATAAGCGAAACCGCCGCAAGAGAATATTTGTATCCGCCACGCTGACCGAGAAGTTCGGGGTTAACAACGAGGTTTTCGTCTTGATACATTTCAAGAAGTCTTTCTTCGATATCCATACAAACCTGCGCACGGCTCTTTGTACCCGCTTTGAGGTGAGCGAGTTTTGTTGCACGGTTGTAATAATACTGAAGATACGATGAGGGGAAGCCTTTGCAAGCACGGATGCATTCAAGATCAAAGCCGTCATCTTGAATATTGTTCATAACCGTGGGAGCGAAGCCATCTTCGAAAAGTTGCATCAATTTTTCTTCGCCGTTAACTTTAACCGAAGTAATCCAGCTGAGGTGGTTAAGTCCGAGGTATGTAATTTCGGCATCCTCGCCTACCGCCTCTTTAACGTCATCGATCATGGTGATGGGAACGTTGCAAAGACCCATTGTTTTAACGTTTGTGTGGTTAATAAGAAATTCCGAAATAATTCCGGAGGGGTTTGTGAAGTTGATAAGCCATGCATCGGGGCAAATTGCTTCGACTCTTTCGGCGATTTTCGTCATTGCGGGAATTGTACGCAACGCCTTAAAGAATCCGCCGATGCCTGTTGTTTCCTGACCGATAAGGTCATGTTTGAGCGGAATCGATTCGTCAATGTGACGGCAGGGAAGTTTGCCGACACGGATTTGAGTAACAACGAAATCCGCACCTTGCAAAGCAAGATCCAAATCATCCGTCATAACGATTTCGCAGTCGATACCGTTGCTTTTAAGCATACGGACACACAAACCGCCGACGATGGTACGCTTTCTTTCGTCGATATCCATAAAAGCAACTCTTTTGAGTTTAAGAGAATCCTTTGCTTTGATGAAGCCATAGATAAGTTCGGAGCAGTACGTACTGCCCGATCCGATTACGGTAACACTGATTTCTTTCATTTATATCAATCCTTTCAAATATATATTGCAATTATTTTTCAAGCAACCAATTTACACAACCTGTAACCGGTGCGCAGTTCAATTTGATGAAATTGAATTTTCTGCCTGTGCGTTCCGCAACGATTTCCGCCATCCTGTCGGTGTATTTGTAAGACGGAAGTTTCGTGTGAACGGAACCGGACAAAACAACGTTTATAACGTCGCAATCAAAATTCATTGAATTAACGTGACCGCAAATAAAATCCGCACCACGTTGTGCCATTTCTTCAATCACACTTAAAGCGGGGATGTCACCGTTGTTGGCGGCGTCGAAGAAAGATGTGATAAGTTTTCTTAAAAACGCTTCCCCGTCTTCACCCTCAAGAACGGCAATTGAGTCAAGAAGCGTTGCACGGTCGACAATGCCGGCTTTTTCTTTCATATATTCCGTAATCAAGGATTTATCTTTGCCGAGGCAAAGTTCATCATACATTATTTTAAAAGCCTGTGCGCCGACCCAATGACCGTTGCCCTTGTCACCGGAAAGAACATCAAAACCGCCGATTTGAAGCATATTGCCGTCGGAGTCCAAAGAGTTGCAACAAGTACCCGTACCGCAGTTGTAACCGATACCGCAACCGGCACCGACGCCCGCTTTTATAACTATAAATCCGTCGTTATAAATACGGCAACCGTTAATGCCGAGTTTTTCAAGTTCAAGTTGCATCGCATCGTGCTGATAAGGGTGGTCTATGCCGGCAAGACCCATCAAAATCCCGTCAACATCAGCCAATGTGATGTTTGCTTTTTCAAGCAAAGCGTTTATGCCTTTTGCTATTATTCCGGCGGCTTGATTGAAAGAACCTTCCAAATTCTCGTGATTGGAACCTTCGGTTTCAACCTCCGCGGTAATATTTTTGTTTTCGTCGAAAAGAGCGAAAGCCGTTTTTGTTCCGCCACCGTCGACACCTATGTAATATTTCATTCTTTTTCCTCCGAAAAAAATTCTTCGCAAACTTCTTCAAGGCAATACATTCCACGCCTTATGGGTTCACGGTCAATCCACTTGCCGTTTGTAAAATCGGGAACGGGAACAGGCGCACCGCCCATGGCGACCGACTGTTCGGAAAGGCACGTTATTGCCATCCACGTTGCCGTATCGTAAACGTCGATATTCGCTTTTTCACCCTCGTAGACACTGTCGACAAACGACGAAAGAATAAGGTAATCCATACCGCCGTGACCTGCTTTTATACCGCCTTTTTTATAGGCGTCCCACAACGGATGCTCGTATTTTTCACGCCACGGTTTGAAATCGTCCCACTCATGAGTCCAACTTTTGTGTTCGGTATGAGTTCCGTCGATGTATATTCTGCCTTTGCCGTCTTCGGGTTCGGAATAAATCCCCTTTGTCCCCTGAACAACATAATCACGTGAATACGGGCGTGGAAGCGAGCAATCGTGAGTTAGTTTTACGGTTTCGCCGTTTGCACATTTAATAATCGTGGTAACAACGTCACCGCAGTTGAAATCCGTTCCGTAAAGGTCGTAATCTTCGCCTTTGTTTTCTTTAATCCAATGGTTAAGCCCACGGGACTTGCTCGCAACGGAATTCACGGTAAGAAAGCGGTTGCCCCTGTTAATGTTGAGGGCTTTTGCAATCGGCCCCAACTGATGAGTCGGATAAAGTTCACCGCTTCGGTGAATAAAGTTATAAAGCCTTCCGTGGATTCTTTCACGGCCAAGCACGATTTCGTCACGCAGATCGTGACGGTAACCGCCTTCCATATGGACTATTTCACCGAAAACGCCTTTGCGAATCATATTGAAAACAGCCATTTCGTTTTCGGCGTAACAACAGTTTTCAAGCAACATACATATTTTGCCCGTTCGACGGCTTGTTCGCACCATTTCCCAACATTCTTCGACAGACGCCGCACCGCCGACCTCAATGCCGACGTGAAGCCCCGCATTCATCGCGTCAACCGCGATCATCGCATGAGTTATCCATGTAGTTGCGACAACTACCGCATCGAGATTTTCTTTTTCAAACATTTCTTTATAATCAAGATATGCATGAACGGGATAGGCGTTTTCGTTGTGTTTCAGCACCGTTTCCAAACCTTTTTCGGCTCTTTCGACAATAAGATCGCACACAGCGGGAACTTTTACACCATCGATTTGCAAAAGGAGTTCAAGCAAACCGGAGCCCCTGCCGCTGAGACCGATAAAGCCGATATTGGCGGATGATTTTCGCATATTATCACAACCCTAAAGAAAATTGCTTTATTCTGAAATATTGTAACACAGTTATACTGTTTTTTCAACAATAGGGCTGTAAAAAACACAAGTTTTTTTACAACCCTATTTTAAAAGAATTATTCTGTTCTTGGCATTTTACTCCGTTCGCAACGCTTCAACAGGGTCTTTTCTTGCCGCTATACGTGACGGAATAAGACCGGCAATAAGCGTAAGCGATATGCTTATTGCAACCAAAATCACTCCGCCCGCAACGGGAAGCGAAGCGGCGGCGGGTACGTGAGCCGCATATTTCAAAAGCAAATTTATCGGAATCTCCAACAGCAACGTTGATAAAATTCCTATAACGCCCGCACAGAAGCCGATAACCGCGGTTTCGGCGTTGAAAACTCTGGCGACGTCTTTTTTAGAGGCACCGATACTTCTTAATATACCGATTTCTTTCGTTCTTTCCAAAACGGAAATATACGTTATAATGCCTATCATTATCGAAGAAACCACCAAAGAAATCGCAACGAACGCTATAAGCACGTAAGTGACGATATCTATAATCGTTGTGATACTGCTCATAAGAAGACCGATATAGTCGGTACATTTGATTTTACTTTCGGGATGACCCTCTTTTTCAACCTGTTTGTTATAGTAATCTATAAGTTCGTTCAACTGTTCTTTTTGTTCAAAACTTTTCGGATAAAGTGCAATGGAAGACGGTGACTCATCGGTGGAATATCCGATTTTTTCGAGTGTGCCCTCAAACGAACTTTTTGCCGACAATGTATCGACATAAGCCTGTTTGATGGCCAACACCTGTTCGTCGTTTAAAAAGCCCTCCATAAGTTTCTTTTGAAGATTCGACATATCGTCAAAGCCGAA
The DNA here is from genome assembly GCA_964408605.1 of uncultured Eubacteriales bacterium. GTDB lineage: Bacteria > Bacillota > Clostridia > Oscillospirales > Acutalibacteraceae > DTU089. Next base: position 78,985 of record CAYPAB010000001.1, on the reverse strand, counting down.
CATAGATGCCATATCCATAATATTGACCTGCGACATATCCATTTCCTCCGCCATTGAAAGGAAAGGTGTATAGTCGAGGTAACTGAAATCTATAAGGCTCAAATCTACATCAGCCAAATCGAAATCGTTAACGGTGAGATTCGAAAACTCGTAACCCGTCAAAACATCCTTTTCGGTACTTGCAAGTTGCTCTTTGACGATATTGCGTTTTTTCGTCTCGGTGATTGCATAATCCATAAGTTCACGTGTGTAACCGATACCGCCGGTGCCTATGGAAAGCGTATTGTTTTCATCGGGTTTGAGAATACCGACAATTTTTATTTCCTCGCCCTCATCGACAAGTTTTTTAACGAAATAGTCGTTTTCGCTGTTGTCAGACCACAAACCCGTTTTGCCGTCTTTAACGTAATAATCCGCACTGAGAACGAGTTTAAATTTCATATCGAGTATTTCATCGTAGGAAAACTCGTTTATATCGTTCGTTTCCAACGTTTCACCGCTGGCGAGCGCCGCCATAATGTTTTTGGTGAATTCCTCTTGGTTTTTAAGGCCCAAAGCATACACTACCAATTCGTTTATTTGGTTGTTGCCGTCAACGATAAGAACTACCTCGTTATATTTTTCGGGCATTCTGCCCGCAATAACATCATACTGCGCATCCATCAATTCGGCATCGCCGATAAGTTCTGTCCATACGCTGAAACTCTGCGTCATACTCGACATAGACGAAGCCATACTCGCCATGCTTTCATCCATGGGCATATTTTCCATCAATGTACTCGGATTGACCTTCACAACGCCGTTTTCGGTATCGGCACGGTAAATATTCAGTTGGGTGCTGTACTTGTATTGAACATCGTTGCAGCACTCATCGAACGCCTCACGGTTATCCTCTATATACTTTTTAAAGTTGTCAAGATTATTCGATGTGGATTCGGAAATAAACGAATTGACCATTTGCATAAACGACTCGTTGACATAGACTTTTCCGTCCTCGGCGTTTTCGGCACCCTCGATCATCTCGGTACTCAAGCCGGTGAAAGAACTCATTATACTTTCAAAATCCATCGTTTGCTTTTCAACCATCATCGGATACGACAGCAACATATCCTCCTGCACTCGGTCAATGTAAACTTGAATACCGTTCGACAGAGCCAAAACAAGTGCTATGCCGATGATACCGATGCTTCCGGCAAACGCCGTAAGGAAAGTCCTGCCTTTTTTCGTTCGCAGGTTATTGATGCTCAAAGCGAATGCCGAACCGAACGACATGGATTTTTTGCCTTTTGCCGATTTCTTTGCGTTTTTCTCTTTTTGCAGGGCAATATCGTCTTCGGTCGGGTTATACGGATTGGAATCGTCAACAACTTCACCGTCAAGACATTTAACGATACGGTTGGCGTAATCGTAGGCAAGGTCGGGGTTATGCGTTACCATAATAATGAGTTTTTCTTTTGCGATTTCTTTCAAAAGATCCATTATTTGAACACTTGTTTCGCTGTCAAGCGCACCGGTCGGTTCATCGGCAAGCAGTATATCGGGGTCGTTTATAAGGGCACGTGCTATTGCGACACGTTGCATTTGACCGCCCGACATTTGGTTCGGTTTTTTGTATATATGCTGTTCCAATCCGACTTTTTTCAAAGCTTCTATGGCACGTTCTTTGCGTTCTTTTTTTGAAACGCCCGAAAGAGTCAGTGCAAGTTCGACATTCGACAAAACGGTTTGGTGCGGTATCAGGTTATAACTTTGGAAAACAAAACCTATCGAATGATTGCGATAAGTATCCCAATCGGAGTCATCAAAACTTTTTGTGGATTTTCCGTTGATGAAAAGATCACCGCTTGTGTATCTGTCAAGCCCGCCGATAATGTTAAGCATAGTTGTTTTACCGCAACCCGACGGGCCGAGAATTGCAACGAACTCATTTTCACGGAAACTGATATCTATACCTTTAAGGGCTCTTACGGTAGTATCTCCCGCTACATAATCTTTAACTATATCTTTTAAAACCAACATATTCTTCGCCCCTAACTGTACAAACGTTTTCTGTTTAAAAATATAATCAACCCGACAACCGCCGCAACGGTTACATACGCACCGAAAACATAAAGCAACGTGTAATCTTTTTCGGCGGGTTTATAAATTATCGTGGGTTTATAATCTTCACCGGTAACAACTTCCATGCGAACACGCTCTTTAAACAGGAGGTTGTAAAGCCATTCTATAATTTCGTCTTCCGTCATTGTTGCGAACTGCGAAGAAATCGAATCGGAATACATACTGAACGAGGCATTGCCTTCGCCCACGGCACTAACAAGAAGATTTTCGTTGCCCGGCAGTTTTATTGTTTTCGCCAAGACCCTCAGCACACTCATCAAAACGGCTGTTTGGTCGGCTTTTATATAAGTGTATTTTGTTTTTTCGCCGTTCGGCGTACTTTTGCTTGTGCGCTGTTCGGGAACACCGTAACCTGCCAATTTATTGATATCAAATTCGGCGATTTTTATTTCGGAACCGTCAAGCATACCCTTCATAAGTTTGTTGACATCGAGTTTTTCGGTAAGCGACGTAAAATCAATATCCGCTTCATACACACCCGACAGTTTATTCGCAAAAGCGGTCAGCGGAAGAAGTAAGTTTGACATACATTTTTCAAGAGAACCGCTGTTTGCAAAATAAATAATATTCGGCAAAATTTCGGTCAATGTGTAAACAGGGCGTTCGAAAACGCTGTCAAGCAAATCGAAAATCGGCTCCGCAATATTTTTGACAACACCGTCGGTGTCAGCCGTTTTTTTGTAACTTCCGTAACTTTTTACGGAACTCTGTTTACAGCCGAGCGCTTCCAAAACAGGTATTATCGCCGTGTTGTAGCCGTCGGCACCTTTAAGGGTGATGCTGTTCAAAATAACGACATCTTCGCCCGCAAGAAGAACACGCAACAATGGGAAAAGCGGTCTTAACACGGCAGTCAGCGTGTTTTGGAACCCACGCCGTGAACCGTCATTGAAGCCCCATTTAACGCCGTTCAAAGATACTTTTGACCACGAGTCGGCACCGGAAAGAACTTTTGATGCCTTTTTATACTCACTTTCGGTAAGTTTTGATGCAACGCCTTTCGGTGAAATATCGGCACCGAAAAGTTTCAGTATATCCGAAAGACCCTGTTCCTCCAAAGCGGAATACACGCCGACAACAAGTGCGTTTATGTTTGAATTGGTGTACACACTCGCTTTCAAAAGCGACTCCACGGAGTTATAGTTGCCCGCCTCTTTAACAAATTCGTCAAGAAGCCCGTCAATTTCTTTCAGCACTTTTTTGTAATCTTCTTCACCGAGATTTGCGGTATACGGCACGGTTGCGGTTGCCTGAGACGGGTAAACCATTTTTTCCGCCCTGCTGATTTCGGTGGGATTAAAAATAAGAATCACCGTACCGACAATATCATCGGTGTTTTTAGAAAGGATTTCATTCAAAAAACCGACTGCTTCGGAGGATGCACCGCCCATATCTTTCATTATTTCGGGAAGATTTTTCGAGTTGAGTTTGAGTGTATCGACAAGCCAGCGCATTATGACAACATAGGCTTTGCCTTTATCCGACACGAACGTACCGCCGTTGTAACTTCCGCATTCGGAAAGAGCGGTTGTGTCGATTTCTTTCAGTTTCAAGCCGTTCCCGCCGACATCGGCGAGCAATGTATTGAAAACTTCTTTGATATCGACATTAAAGGCATCCAAATCTATTATTTTAAGCCAAACGGCGATTTCAACAAGTCTGTTGGAGGTAATGGGGGTCAAAAGCGACTGCATACATTTATCCATCTCTCCGCTTTCGGTAAAATACGCAAACGACGGCAATGCATCGGTCAGCGTATTTGCGGGGGTCACAAGTGCCTTTTCAAAGAGCGTGAGTATCGGCAAAAGTATGTTTTTTATAATATTGTTCTTGTTTTGTGTTGCCTGTGCGGTAAATTCCGCCTGAGTCATAACATCGGGGCATTTCAGTGAATTGAGCATCGGCACTATCGCATTGCCGTAACCGTCGGCGCCTTGGATTTTTATAAAACGTGACACCTCATACGTGCCCGAACACAAAAGCATATAAAGTATATCGTTAAGCGGTGAAAACGCCGAACCCATTGCGGAGGCAAACCCGAATTTGTCGGTAACGCCCCATTCCACGCCGTCAAGATTGACTTCCGCCCACGATGAATAAGCGGAAAGAGCCCGTGCGACATTCGGGTACGCCGAAAGACCCGAAGCGACATTCGAAACGGATATATCAACCCCGACAGCCTCAAGTTCGCTTGCACGTTCCTCCAAAGATTTATAGAGCCCCACAACCGCCGTCGAGAGCGTTTCGCTGTTATAGAGCATAGGTGTTGCAAGTTGCGAAAGCGTTTTGCCCGCAAGCATTGGAACGGCAACATTCAAAAGATTATCCGTGCCGTTAACGGCAACAAGAGTTTGCTCCGCCGTGACACGGTCGGGATAAAAGTCAGTATCGCCTGCCACGGAGACAACCGAAACAGACGAACAAACAATTATCGCACACAATAAAACGCATATAAGTTTTTCAACATTTTTCTTCATAAAATCACTCGAATTATATTTTATAAGTATCATATACTTTCACTGAGATAACTAATTATATACAGTAATTATACACCATCTTTTAAATCATATGTTAACTTTTTATTAAAATTGAAACTACAAGGGGGATTTTTAATGACTAAAAAACGGATCACACCATTACTTTTAACTCTCGTTTTTCTGTTTTTCGGAGGCTGTGCCGTTTCGGAAACGGGAAACAGCCTTTATGCCTTCACAGAAAGGATGAACAAAATTTCCGAATCTTATTCACTCACGCAAGACGGATATATTTACGACACCGAAAGCAAAACTTTCACAAAGTTTTACAAATTCGGCGAAAACGAAATAATGTTACAGTTCACCTGTGACGAAAACAACGATATTTACAGGCTCGACACCGTATTCCCGACCGACTCCGTAAATAAGCCGTCGGAATATCGGTTCATAAAAGACTGCATTTCCGCTTACATAAACGACACCGAAAAGGAAAACAACCTTTTGAAACAAGTTGATTTTGACAATACTCTTAAACAAATCCGCAACGAAACGAAAAAAGCAAAAAGCGGTAACACCGAAATTTTAATCGATGTCACCGCTTCGGGAACCGTTATCAGCGTGATTCAAAATAATCTTTGAGTTTTTCCGCAAACGACCTCAACGCATTACCTCTATGGCTTAATGCATCTTTTTCGTTGGGAGTGAGTTCGGCAAAAGTTTTGTCGCCTACCACAAACAGCGGGTCATAGCCGAAACCACCGTTTCCTTTAGGCTCAAAGCCGATGTACCCCTTGCATTCGCCACGTGCCGAAATCACATCTCCGTTGGGGAACACGCAACACACAACGGAAACAAACTTAGCCTTTCTTTCGGGTATATCGGTATCCGAAAGAAGTTTTAAAAGTTTTGCGTTGTTTTTTGCATCGTTTCCGTGTTCACCCGCAAAACGTGCGGAATAAATGCCGGGGGCTCCGGCAAGATATTCAACAGCCAACCCCGAATCGTCTGCGACACAGGGCAAACCGCTTTCCGCACAACCGCTTTGTGCTTTCAAAAGGGCGTTTTCGAAAAACGTTTCGCCCGTTTCTTCAACATCGGTAATTTCGATGCCCAACATATCGGCTGTTTTGACCTCCACACCCAAAGGCGAAAGAATCCTGTAAACTTCATCACGCTTTTTCAAATTGTGCGTGGCAATTAAAAATACTTTTTCCATCATCCGAACAACCTTCCGAAAAAGCCTTTTTTCTTTTTCTGTTCTTTTGCCGATTTTTCGGCGTTTTCCGCTGTTTCTTCAACGGTTTCTTCAACGGTTTCTTCAACAGAGTCCTCAACTGTTTCCGGCATATCCGCAACGTCATCGGCAATTGCATCTTCCGTTGCATCTTCCGTTACATCTTCCGAAACTTCTTCCGCTGTATCTTCGGCGGTTTCGTCGGCGTTATCACCGTCGGGTTGCGAATTTGCCGTTTCCTCAGCCTCGATTTCGGATGCTACACGGAATATTTCGCCCATTGCCTGTGCCAATTCGGAAGTTCCGCCGTCATCGGAAACCGCAACATCTTCTTTGATTTTTGAAAGATCTATTTCATCTTCTTCGTAATCTTCGGGAAGCGCCTCAAAAAGCCCCGATGCGAACGCTTCGGGATTGAAAGGTTGCAAGTCATCGATTCCCTCGCCGACACCGATAAATTTCACGGGGACTTTAAGGTCATTTTTAATTGAAAGCACAACACCGCCACGTGCGGTACCGTCGAGTTTTGTGAGAATAATGCCCGTAATTTCGGCGATTTTCGCAAACTCACGTGCCTGATTAACGGCATTTTGACCCGTAGTTGCATCAAGTACCAAAAGCACTTCTCGGTCGGAATACGGCAGTTCTCTGTCAATCACACGGTAAATTTTCGCCAATTCCTCCATAAGATTTTTCTTGTTATGGAGTCTGCCTGCGGTATCGCAAATGATAATTTCCGTTCCACGTGCTTTTGCGGCTGAAATGGTATCGAAAATTACCGCCGCAGGATCGGCACCTTCTTTGTGCTTTACAATATCAACACCCGCGCGTTCCGCCCAAACATCAAGTTGATCTATTGCGGCGGCTCGGAAAGTATCAGCCGCTGCGAGTATAACGCTTTTGCCCTCCGCCTTATATCTTGCGGCAAGTTTACCTATTGTTGTGGTTTTGCCGACACCGTTAACACCTATAACAAGAATAACCGAAGGTATGGTTATAAGCCCCATATCCTCTCCGCCTTGAAGCATTTCGGCAACTATTTCTTTAATTTCGGACTTAACGTCTGCGGGATTTTTTATACCTTTTTTGCGAACAACGTCGTTAAGCCTGAGGGTGATTTCCGATGCGGTTGTGACACCGACATCGCCCATAACAAGTGCTTCTTCAAGTTCGTCGAAAAGTTCTTGGTCGATTGACGTGTAACTGTCGAGAACATTGTCAATAGCGCCCGAAACGTTGTTTCTTGTTTTTCTTAAACCGAAATTTATTTTTTTGAAAATACCCAAACAAAAACCTCCTTAAAAACCCAAATGACCTTTAATTAAGATCGAATTTTGATGCCATTTCCGCCGTTTTGAGTTCAAGCAATTTCGATACGCCTTTTTCCTGCATGGTAACACCGTAAAGCATATCCGCTTCCTCCATGGTACCACGACGGTGTGTGATCAAAATAAACTGTGTGTCATCCGTCATACGGCGAACATACGAGGCGTAACGTGCAACGTTGACATCGTCAAGAGCGGCCTCAACCTCGTCGAATATGCAGAACGGACAAGGATTGATTTTTAAAATCGCAAAAAGAAGTGCGATTGCCGAAAGTCCTTTTTCGCCACCGGAAAGAAGCGAAATGTTCTGAACGTTTTTGCCGGGCGGTTGAACTTTTATATCAATATCGCATTCCAAAACATCGTTTTCGTCGGCAAGCACGAGCGATGCCTTGCCTCCGCCGAAAAGTTCGGAAAACGTTTCGCCGAAACTGAAATTGATTTTGTCAAAACGCTCTTTAAACTGAACCCCCATTTTACCGGTGAGTTCGTTTATGAGTTTTGTGAGTTCGGCTTTTGATTTTTCAACGTCGTTAACTTGACCGTACATAAAACTGTAACGCTCGGAAACCTCTTTATATTCTTCGATTGCACTCACGTTGACGTTACCCAAAGAACGGATTTTGCCTTTAAGTTCATTAAGACGTCTTTTCGCCTCCGGAACGTTTTCAATCACGATATTCAATTCTTCGGCTTCACGGCGTGTAAGTTCATATTCATCGTAAAGTTTGTTCGAAATGTCGTCGAATTCTTTTTGCATCGCATCACGGCGTTCGGTAAGTCTTGCTTTTTCACCGCCGAGTTTTTCACGGTCTTCGGTTTTTTCACGTTCGAGAATACGAAGTTTTCCCGTTTCCTGCTCAAACTGTTCACGTTTTGTGATTTCATCGGCGATTTTGTCTTTAGACAAAGCACTTTGCTCACGCAAACCCGTTGCTTCCGCATTGAGAATTTCAATACGCTTTTCGATTTCCGTGTTTTTGGATTTTATTTCTTCGATTTCGCTGTCAAGTTGAGAAAGTTTATCCTTGTGGCTCGTGCTTCTGCCCTCAAGCCTTACGATTTCTTCACGCTTGGCTTCAATCTCTTTTTGCGCCGTGGCGATTTCAAGATTGATGTCGGAGGCAACCGCCGTCAGTTTTTCACGTTTTTCGGTCAAACTTACACGATCGCCCGTAATTGCGGAAAGTTCCGATTCCGCCTTTTCGAGTTCGCCTTGAAGTTCCGCAAGTTTTTCTTTTGCTCCGGCGACATTTGTGTTTATTGCTTCAATGCGTTGTTGCAACTGCGTTTTTTCCGCAAACGCCTGCTCACGTGCCTCAAGAAGATTTGCAAGGTTCCCCTCTTTGAGTGCAAGAAGACCCTCAACTCTTATTTTATCCTCGCCCAAAGCGGTTATTTCGCTTTTGCAACCGTCAAGTTCGGCGGTAACGGCGGAACAGTTCTCCTGCTGTGAGGCAACGTCTTTAAGGAGCAACGCAAGTTTTTCCGAAAGTGATTCGCATTCGGTTTTTAGGCGTTCAAGTTCGTTACCTCGGCTGAGAATACCGGCATTTTGAAGTTTGGCACCGCCCGTCATTGAACCGCCCGCATTTACAACTTGACCGTCAAGTGTGACGATTTTGAATCGGTAATTAAACTTTTTCGCTATTGCGATGGCGGCGTCGAGGTCTTCGGCGACAACGGTTCTGCCCAAAAGCGAATTTATGATTTCTCGGTATTTCGAATCGCACTCAACAAGTTTTGAGGCAATATTTATGTAGCCGTAGCAGTCATCAAGACCTTTTTCGTCACAAAGTCTGCCTTTTATTGCGGTAAGTGGCAGAAATGTCGCTCTGCCGGCACGTGTTTCTTTAAGAAATCCGATCGCCTTTTTCGCATCGTTTTCGGTTTCGGTAATAATGTTTTGAATTTGCACACCCAAAGCGGTTTCAACGGCAAGCGAATACTTTTCGTTTACGTTTATAATTCGTGAAACGGGTGCGTGTATGCCTTTAAGCGTTCCTCTGCCGACTTCACGCATAACGGCTTTAACGCTTCCTTGGTAACCCTCCATATTTTTTTCGAGGTCGGAAAGCATATTGAGTCGTGACTCCTTAACGTGCTTTTCGTTACCGAGTGCGTTTGCTTCCTCTTTTAACCTGTTGAGTTTTTCAAGCCTTTTCGTCGCAAGCAATTCGATTCCCGAAAGTGCGTTATTGAGTTCCGTGTTGCGTTCGGAAATGGCGTTAAGTTCGTCTTGGATTTTGTTTTTTTCTTCGGTGAGTGCATCGAGAACCGCTTGCTGTGACTGTGCCGAGGTATCGATGACACTTATTCTGTTTTCGATTTCTTCCACCGAAGATGCGGCGGTTGAAACGGTAACACGGTTATCGGCAATTTGCAAAGAAAGTGATGAAACTTTTTCCGAAAGTTCAACACTCCTTTGAGCCGATTTGTTGTTTTCATCGCTCAAAACTTCAAGTTCAGCCGAAAAAGACTCCAACGCTTCTTTTTTTGATGCGATTGTTTCGTTTAAATCTTCGATAATTTTTTCGGCTGTTTCTATTTGCTTTGAAATTTCGGTATCCGTGTCGTTTTCTTCGGTTTTTTCACGTTCGATACGCATAATTGTTTCATTGTTGTGTTCGATTGTGTTTTTCTGAACCGCAACCTGACTTTCAAGCACAGCCGCCTGTTCCTCAAGTTGGGAAGACGCTCGCCTTATTTCATCAACCGCCACGGTGATTTTTTGAGATGACTCAATAGCCGAATCTATTTTTACGGTTATTTCTTCAAGGGCTTTGCACACTTCGTTGTACTGTGCATCCGTAACCGTTATTTTCTTTTCGTATTCACGCAAATCGTTCTTTGCTTTTTCAATTGTGTAAAGCCAAAGTCCGATTTCAAGATTTTTCTTTTCACCCGCATATTCGAAAAACTTTTGTGCTTTTTCACTTTGAATTTTCAAAGGCCCGACACGTGATTCGAGTTCTGTAAGGATATCCCTCAATCTTAAAAGATTTTCTTCCGCTTGATTAAGACGGCGCATGGCATCCGCACGGCGATATCTGTAGTGAGAAATACCGGCGGCTTCTTCAAGCATATCACGTCTGTCCTCGGATTTACCGGATATGAGCGTTTCGACTTTGCCCTGACTTATCATCGAATAGCCGTCACGACCGAGGCCGGTATCCATAAACAGTTCGTGAATATCCCTAAGTCTTGCCTGTTCGCCGTTGATTTTATATTCGCTCTCGCCCGAACGGTAGTATCGCCTTGTGACCGTGACAAGTTTTTCGGGGTTGTTGAGAGCCATATCCGAGTTTTCGAGTTTAAGGGTCACTTCGGCAAAACCCACGGCACGACGTGAATCGGTTCCGCTGAATATAACGTCTTCCATTTTCGAACCACGAAGATTTTTGGTCGACTGTTCGCCCAAAACCCAACGCATGGCATCGGAAATATTACTTTTTCCGCTGCCGTTGGGGCCGACAACAGCAGTTATACCTTTTCCGAAATTAAGAACGGTTTTGTCCGGAAAAGATTTAAACCCTTGCATTTCAATGGCTTTAAGATACATTTATTTCTACCTTTCGTCCGATTTTGACTTAACGGGCGAACCCTGTTAGTCAAATCGGATTTTTATTTCATACTTTTTTAAATCATCGGCACCTTTTACGGTGACTTTGTATCCGTCACTTAAAAGTGCTTTTTTGTTACAGCCTTTTTGACCTGTCATTTTCGATATTTCGTGAGTATTAACAAGCAATGTGACATCGCTTTCCACGGAATAATTTTTCAAAACAGATCTTGCCGTGTCAAGATATATCTTCGACTCGCATAGTTCACCGAATGCCGGATGATACGGCCCCGCAAGGAAGCCTTCTTCAACATTTCCGCCGGAATGAAGCCCCAATCTTATAACTTTTATGCCGTTTGCGTAAAAGCGTTTTAAAAGTTCGGCACAAAGGTTCACGGCGTTTTCAAGGCTTTGCGGAACATACTCGCCCGTTTTAAACATCTCGCCGAGTTTCGTTCCCTCAAGAACGACCGTGGGGTATATTCTGACTGTGTCGGGTTTCAGCGCAATTATATCTTCGCAAGTTTTCAGCGACTTTTCATCGGTATCGCCGAAAAGCCCCGTCATCATTTGAAGCCCCAAAGAAAAGCCTTTTTCTTTAATAAGTTTCGAAGCGTTGATTATATCACACCGTGTGTGTCCTCGACGGTTCAGTTTCAAAACATCTTCGTCGGTACTTTGCGCACCGAGTTCAACGGACGTGACACCGAATTTTTTCAAAATATCAAGCACTTCGCCGTCGATGGCATCCGGCCTTGTTGAAATTCTTATCCCGCCGAAAAGACCGTCGGCGATAAACGGCTTTGTCGCTTCAAGTAACGAAAGCATATATTCACGTGGTATTGCGGTAAAACTTCCGCCGAAAAATGCGATTTCCGTATTTTGCGGTTCGTTACCGTCGGCAACCGCTTTTTTCAAAGTTTCGGTTACTTCATCGGGAGTAAGTTTTCGGGTAGAACCCGAAATGGTTTTTTGGTTGCAAAAAGAACATTGATGCGGACACCCCATATGGGGCACAAAAAGAGAAATGTTTGCGTGTTTCATTTTAATATGCGCATAAGGGCGTCGCCCGCCGCCGACTGTTCGGCTTCTTTTTTGCTTTTGCCCTCACCTTTGCCGATAACCTTGCCGTTTAACTTCACGGCAAACGAAAAGACTTTTTCGTGGTCGGGCCCGCTTTCGCCCAATTCTTCATACACGATCGTGTTGCCTTTGTTTTTTTGTATTTCTTCCTGCAAAAGCGATTTATTGTCTTTGAAACCGGCTTCCCGTTTGACCGCCTCTTTGATAAAATCAAGTATATACGGCCTTACGGCATCAATACCGCCGTCTAAATAAACAGCGGCGATTACCGCTTCAAACGCATCGGACACTATCGACGGCCTGTTTCTTCCGCCGGAATGTTCTTCGCCTCTGCCCATAAAAATATGTTCGCCCAGATTGATTTTTTCGGCAAACTTAAAAAGTGATTTTTCGCAAACCAACGTCGCTCTGAGTTTTGTGAGTTCGCCTTCGGGACGGCTTTTAAATTCGGAAAAAAGATATTCCGCCGTAACAAACCCCAAAACAGAATCGCCCAAAAACTCAAGCCGTTCGTTATCGTAGGGTAATTTGTTTTCGTTTGCGTACGATGAGTGAGTAAGTGCCGTCGTGAGCAATTCTTTGTTTTTAAAGTTATAACCTATAATCGCTTCAAAATCCGTAATACTCATATTTACCTCCGTTTTCACAGCGATTGAGAACGCTTTTCGAATTTCACTTTACAATTTGATTGTTTTAAAATAATCCAAACTTCTGAGTGCAAGTTTTTCGTAACGCTCTTTTTTGTCTTTTATCCGTTCGGGAAGCGGATCTATGATGCCGAATGCGGCTCCCATAGGTTGAAAATGTTTGACAGATTCATCGGAAATATACTGCGAGAGCGCACCCAACATTGTTATTTTCGGTAAAAGAACAGGTTCTTCACCGAAAATACGCCTTGCGGCATTATAGCCGGCAAGTATTCCCGATGCCGCTGATTCCATATAACCTTCGACTCCCGAAATTTGACCCGCAAAATATATTCGAGGTTCGTTTTTCATACAGAAATCGTAAGAAAGCAAACCCGGTGAATTGAGAAAAGTGTTTCTGTGCATAACGCCGTAACGAACGAACTCGGCGTTTTTCAGTGCGGGGAACATAGAAAAAACACGTTTCTGTTCGGAAAATTTAAGGTTCGTTTGAAAACCGACAAGATTATACATAGTTGCATCTTTATTTTCTTTTCTCAACTGAAGATTCGCCCACGGTCTGTGACCGGTTTTCGGGTTTGTAAGCCCCACGGGTTTTAACGGGCCGTAACGCATTGCATCTTTCCCACGTGACGCAAGCACTTCGATGGGCATACACCCCTCGTAAACATCTTTACGCTTATCGAAAGAATGGAGTTGAGCGCTTTCGGCGTTTATGAGTTCCTCGTAAAATTCTTCATACTGTTCTTTGTCAAGCGGGCAGTTGATATAATCATCTTCACCGCCTCTGTCGTATCTTGACTGAGTGAACGCATTATCCATATCGATGCTGTCGGCTGTAACTATAGGTGCGGCGGCATCGTAAAACGAAAGAAAATCCCTACCGCAAAGTTCACCGACCTTTTGCGCCAACGCATCGGACATCAAAGGCCCGGCGGCAATAATAACCGTACCTTCTTTGGGAATTTCGGTTACCTCCTCACGCACAACGGTGATGTTTTCATCGTTTTCGACAGCGTTTGTTATTTCTTTTGAAAAAACATCACGGTCGACAGCCAACGCACCGCCCGCCGGAACTTTTGATTTATCGGCGGCATCAAGGCACACAGACCCGAACAAACGCATCTCGGCTTTTAAAAGTCCGGCGGCGGAACCCAACCGTTCCGCTTTGAGCGAATTGGAGCAAACAAGTTCCGCAAAATTCTCGCTTTTATGTGCGGGCGAAAACTTTTTCGGCTTCATCTCGTAAAGGGTGACTTTAATCCCCCGTTTACTCAACTGCTTTGCCGCCTCAACACCGGCAAGTCCTCCGCCTATGACCGTAACTTCTTTATTATTCATCTGCGTTTTCCTGCGTTTTTTTCGCATTTTTGCGTGGCGCTTTAAAAGAATATCCGCATTCTTCGTTAAGGCAATTTATCATTCCGCCCTTACCCTTGAAAAGCGATTTTCCGCATTTGGGACAGTTTTCACCGGTCGGTTTATCCCACGTGCTGAAAGTACAGTCGGGGTAATTTGAACAACCGTAGAATTGGAATCCTTTTTTTGACTTTTTGCCTATAACCTTACCTCCGCACAGAGGACAAACGGCATTTGTTTCTTCAACAAGCGGTTTTGTTGTTTTGCATTCGGGGTAACCGGGGCAGGCAAGGAATTTACCGAATCTGCCTGTTTTTATTACCATATTTCTTCCGCATTTTTCACATTTAATGTCGGTGATATCTTCTTTGAGTTGGATTTTTTGACCTTGCATTTCGCTTTTTGCCTTTGAAAGCGAACCTTCAAGTTCATCGTAAAATTCGTGGAGCATTTCAACATAATTGCACTTGCCGTCATCGATTTCATCGAGTTTCGACTCCATAAGCGCCGTGAATTTTGTGTTAACTATCTTTTGGAAACGCTCTTTAAGGAGTGCCGTCGTCGCACAGCCGAGTTCCGTTGCCCTCAAAAGTTTTCCGTCACGTTTGACATACTCTCTTTTGATAATTGTGCTGACGATGGAGGCGTATGTGCTGGGTCGTCCGACGCCTGTTTCTTCAAGCGTTTTTATGAGAGAGGCTTCGGTATAATGTGCGGGGGGCTGAGTGAAATGCTGATTGCCTTTAACTTCTTTGAGTTTAAGCACATCACCGACCTTGAGTTCCGGAAAAACACTTGCGCTGTCGCCGTCATCAACCGCATCTTCATAAAGTGCGGTAAAGCCGTCAAATCTGATTGAATAACCGCTTGCCGAAAATACGCAATATCCGTTGACACCGCTTTTTTCCGCTTTTATTTCGACTTTAACGGTATCTTGAACGCACGGTGCCATAAGGCTGGCAACATATCTGCACCAAATGAGGTTATAAAGTTTATATTGGTCGTTTGTGAGGCTCTTTCGTGCAATTTGCGGAGTTATGGCAACATTCGTGGGACGGATTGCCTCGTGACCGTCTTGAGCGTTGGAGCGTGTTTTGAAATAACGGGGTTTTTCAGGCAAATATTTTTCGCCGTAGTTTGCGGTTATAAAACTGTTTGCCGTCGCTCTCGCTTCTTCGGAAATACGGAGTGAGTCGGTTCTCATATAAGTGATAAGACCGGTCATTCCGAATCCGTCAACATCAATACCTTCGTAAAGTTCCTGAGCGAGTTTCATTGTTTTTTGCGCTTGGAAGTTAAGTTTTCGTGAAGCATCCTGTTGCATCGACGATGTAATGAAAGGCGGTGACGGTTGCTTTTTACGGGTGCCTTTTTTCACCGATGACACGGTATATTCGGCATTTTCGAGCCGTGAAAGGAAAAAGTCCGACTGTTCTTTGTTTTCGATTTTAACTTTACCGCTTTCATCCGCTGTGAGCGAAGCACCGAAAGTTCTTCTGCCGGCGGAAAATTTAGCGTCTATTGACCAATATTCATCGGGTTTGAATTTTGCGATTTCTTCTTCTCTGTCAACAATAAGACGCACGGCAACGCTTTGAACACGGCCTGCCGAAAGTCCACGCCTTATTTTTTGAGAAATAAACGGACTGAGCCTGTAACCGACAAGTCTGTCGAGAATACGTCGTGCCTGCTGAGCATCAACAAGACCCATATCGACAACATCGGGATTACTTATTCCTCGTTTGACACTTGTTTCGTTGATTTCGTTGAATTTTACTCTGTTTTTTTCGTTAAGATCAAGACCGAGAACAGTGGCAAGATGCCATGAAATTGCTTCCCCTTCACGGTCGGGGTCAGTTGCGAGAAAAACAGTATCGCTGTTTGCGACACGTTCTTTAAGTTCTTTAACGAGTTTTTCTTTGCCTTTTATAATTGCATATTTGGGTGCAAAATCATTTTTTACATCGACGCTGAGTTTTGCGGCGGGTAAATCTCTGATATGACCCATAGATGCGACAACATCATAATCGTTTCCAAGATATTTTTTAATAGTCTTCGCCTTTGCGGGAGACTCCACGATAACGAGTTTTGACATTTGCTTCATCCTTTCGTTTTTACTGCGGTCGGATCATTCCGACACCGATCTGTATTTTTTACCTGTCATCTGTTGCGCAACACCCATAAGTTCAAGTTCCGTTAAAGATGACAGTACAATATTCATTTTCATCCCCGTTGCCCTGACGATATCATCAATATGCAACGGTTCGTCTTTTAATACTTTAAAGACCTCTTTCGCATTCTCGCTTACGCTGTCGTCGAGAACGGGTTTTGACGGCTCTTTACGAGGTTCTTCCGGTACCGTCACTTTTTCGACTTTTTCCCTTTCCGATTTCGGTTTGCGGTAATCAACGTATTTCAGCGTATTTAACGGCTCACGTGCCTTTTCCATATCGAACAGGTCGCCGTAAAGATATTCGTATTCGCTCAGTATATCCTCCGCCGAAAAAACAGGTTTCGCACCGTTTTTGATAAGGTGGTTTGTTCCGTCGAAAGAAGAACGGACTATATCGCCCGGAACGGCAAAAACATCTTTGCCCTGTTCGAGTGCGCAATTCGCCGTAATAAGAGAACCGCTTTTCACACCCGCCTCAATAACAACTATTCCCAAAGAAGCACCGGAAATAAGGCGGTTTCGTATGGGAAACGTTGCACGTGACGGTGCCGTAAAAGGCTGATATTCGGAAAACACCGCACCGTACCTTGTTATCGCCCGCCGTAAGGAGGCGTTTTCTTTTAAGTAATTGTAGGAAAGCCCGCAACCCAAAAACGCAAAAGTTCTGCCTTTGGCGAGCATTGCACCGGCGTGGGCTTCGCTGTCTATTCCCAAAGCACCGCCACTTACAACCGTAGCGCCGGCATGAGCCAAACGGTAAGACAGTTTTTGAGCCGTTTGAATACCGTAAGCACTTGCATCCCTTGTGCCGACAACACCAATCGACACCGTGTCGGAAAGAACCGAACAGTCACCTATTCCGTATATCACCAAAGGCATATTCGAAAGGGTTTTGAGCCTTTCGGGATACATATTGCTGTCGGGAGTTATAATCGTGTAACCTTTTTTGCGACATTCTTTAAACACCTCACCCGTTTGCGAGGGTGTGGAGTTTTTGAGCGCCTGTATCTTTTTCTCGGTGAAAAGACCCGACAGACGCCATTCTTCGGAACCTGCGAGATATAACTTTTCCGGAGTTTCGAAATACGCCAAAATATCCGCTGTTTGCGCACCCGCTCCCAACGCCGTTTGAAGCCATATCCAATATTCAGCCGGACAAAAATTCATCTCATCATTTCCCAAATCATTATTGATGCCGCTGCGGCGGCATTGAGCGACTCCGCTCTGCCTTTCATGGGAACCGTCACAAGTTTTGTTGACGCATTTAAAACAGCCTCGCCGATCCCGTTCCCCTCGTTGCCGATAACAACGGTAACACCGCCGTTCATATCGACTTCGGTTATGCTTTCGGCGTCACGGTCGGGCACACCGGCATAAACCGACATACCGTTTGACGTCAGCACACCCAAAAACGACGGCAGATCGTCAACTTCGACAATATTCAGTCGAAACAGCGAACCCATAGCCGCACGTTGCGACTTCGGATTGTACATATCACAACCGCCGCTGATTATAACGCCGTCGAGCCCTACCGCTTCGGCGGTTCTGACAACGGCGCCCAAATTTGACGGATTGGAAACGTTTTCGAGGGCAACATATTTCCCATTGTATTTTATTTTACCTATATTTGTATTTTTGTCAAGCATTTTGCAAACACAGAAAACCCCTTGCGGATTCTTTGTGTCGCTTAATTTTTCCGCAACATCTTCGGATATAACAAAACAGCGCTCGGCCGAATTTTCAACCGAACCGACATACTCGCTGTATTTTTCCTTCGCTCGTTCCGTAACGAAAAGTTCTTTTACCGCAACACCGCTTCGAGCGGCGTCGGCACAGAGCCTTGCACCCTCGATAAAAAACAGGTTCTCGGCTTTTCTGAAAGAATCTTTTTCACGGAGTTTAACCGCATATTTTATGCGTTCATTTGATTTACTTGTAATTTTTTCCGTAGCGATCCCTCCCGCTGTAAAAAACATCTAACGCCCGACCAATACTGACTTGGTCGGGCGCAATAACCGATTATTAAAGGGCTGCTTTTGCCTTTTCAACAAGAACTTTGAAACCTTCGGGATCTGCAATAGCGATTTCGGAAAGCATTTTTCTGTTGAGCTCGATGCCGGCCTTTTTAAGACCGTTTATGAATGTTGAATAGTTGATATCATTCATTTTGCAAGCGGCAGAGATTCTTGTTATCCAAAGACGGCGGAAATCTCTCTTTTTCTGTTTACGGCCGATGTAAGCATAGTTACCGCTTTTCATAACAGCTTGTTTCGCTGTTTTGAAAAGTTTGCTTTTTGAACCGTAATAGCCTTTAGCGAGTTTAAGAACTTTATTTCTTCTTTTGCGAGTCATCATCGCACCTTTTATACGTGCCATTGTAAGTTACCTCCGTTTACCGTTAATTATTTGTAGGGAATAAGACGTTTGATCTGCTTCTGATTTGTAACGTCTGCAACATTTGTCTTGCGAAGACCTCTTTTACGTTTTGTGGTCTTCTTGGTAAGGATGTGAGACTTGTTGGCATGTGCACGAATGGGTTTGCCGTTTTTAGACATTTTGAAACGCTTTTTAGCGCCTGAGTGTGTTTTAATCTTGGGCATGATAAATCCTCCTTAATTTTGCAATTATTTAGATGCTTTCGGAACAAGGAACATAAGCATCGAGCGACCTTCGAGTTTGGCTGCCTTTTCAACGGTTCCGTTTTCGGAACAGGCTTCGGCGAAACGTTGCATAACATCAAGACCGTGTTCTGTGTGCGCCATCTCACGCCCACGGAAACGTATGGACACTTTGACCTTGTTGCCGTCACGCAAGAAACGTAATGCATGGTTCACTTTAGTGTTAAAATCGCCTGTATCGATGTTTAAAGACAAACGAACTTCTTTAACATCCATAACTTTTTGATTTTTCTTGGCCTCTTTTTCACGTTTTGCCTGCTCAAAGCGGAACTTACCGTAGTCCATAATTTTGCAGACGGGCGGGTTCGCGCCGGGAGCGATCTTGACAAGATCGAGGTTGCTTTTTTCTGCCAAAGCGAGTGCTTCTTTAGACGACATAATGCCGATTTGCTCGCCCTGTGCGGAAATAACTCTTACTTCTTTATCTCTGATTTCCTCATTGATTTGATTTTCCTTGCTGATACGTAAGCACCTCCTGAAAATATTAAAAGCTTGAACGGAAAATTCCGTTCAAGCCCAATAATACACCAAAAGGTTAAAACTGCGGACTATTGACCAAACAATACGCTCGTTTGGTGAGAACGGAACTGTTCTGCTTTATTGCTCAAATATAATATCAGTTTAATTTCGCTTTGTCAAGAGTTTTTTTACATTATGTTATTCGCAAGACCGAAAAAAACCGAAAAAGTCATTCGTTTACCGGCGTACCGTAAACATCCCCTGAGCCCGTAGCGGAATTTGTTTCCGAAATGTCGGGTTGCACGGGCTGTACGTTAGGCTGTTCCGTAGTTTGTGACGGCGAAGTTACGGTCGTTTCCACATATTCACCGTAATAATACACGATGATCGTATCGGTTGAAGAAAGGCGTCTGTCCTGCGGGATTTCCGCCCAATCGTTTGACGAGTCATCGTCATAAACAATACGGTAGACCGTGTTGGATTCCGTCATATTACCGGCAACTTTTCCCGATTCGGCTTTGATATTTTTGAAGCCGATGTTTTTCAGATCGTCAATAACATCTTTCATCGGTTTGCCGACGAGTTTTTCCGGCACTTCCAATCCGTCGCTGATTTTAAGGGTAATTGTTTTTTTGCTGAGCGATGTTATCTCGGTACCCGCATTTATTGACTGCGACAGAATTTTGCCTTTTTCCTCGGCACTTTCGACATATTCGGTCACAATTGTAAGTGTCGGGAATTCAAGGGCTTCTTTGTATTTATTGTCATCTTTGATATCTTCGTATATTTTGCCTACGAAGTTGGGAATTTTGATGGATACGTTACCGATTTCGGTTTGCCTTTGAGTGTCGCCGTCTTGCACGGATTCACTGCTTTCCGATTCCGACGAGGTAAGTTCCTCTTTGGAATCGTTGCAACCTTTAAATCCTACCAAAACGCCGATAAGAACGGCAAGACAAACAACGGCACTCACAATAAACACGGCAACCGTGCTCTTTTTAAGTTTTGCGTTTTCTTCGTAACTTTGCCCGTCATCGGCATCGTCATCATCCAAAAGCGGAGGAACCGAAGGCGTTTCATCTTCGCCGTCGCTGTCGAGCGAAGCATAGTGTGACGAATACGCCTCAGCCGCTGTTCCCGCTGCGGCGGGTGAAGCGGAGAGTTCATCTCTCAACGCCTCGGCGGTTGAAGTTCTGTCTTCGGGAAGAATTTGCAACGCATTGACAAGTGCATTTATAACATACGCCGGAAGTTGCTCGGCAAATTTGCCGGGAATCATAAGTTTGTCGTTTGTGAGCCTTGAGGCGGCGCTTATCGGGGTGCTTCCGATCAACGCTCTGTAAAGCACTGCCGCAAACGCATAAATATCGGAATATGTGCCCAAGCCGTTGCTGAAACCGTATTGCTCCACAGCCGCATAACCGTCAAACAACTCGCACTGCATATTGCTTTTTTCCATACGCATTTCGGGAACGCAGTAGCCTGTTATCCTCATTTTGCCGTTGGCATCGATAATCAGGTTCACGGGTGAAATACCGCCGTGAACTATGCCCGCACCGTGAAGTGCGCCGATTGCCGAAAGAACGGGCATAAAAAGAACCCTTGCTTCATCCCACGAAATGAATCCCTGTTCTTTTTCCAACAAATATTCACGTAAAGACTGACCTTCGCCCAAAAATTCGCTTACGGCATAGACCGTACCCAAATCTTCAAAAACATGGGTTGCGGGAGTAAGTGCGGTAAAGCCTTTGAGTTCGGAAAGTTTATCCCAAAGTTTGATAAAAGAATCTTTGGCATCAATAAAATCCGAGGCTTTTCCGACGTTCACAAGGCAATAGTTACCCTCGCCCCTCGCAAGCAATCCCTTAGGATACAACTCACGCAAGGAGACCGGTTTTTTGGCTTCAAGATCAAAAGCGTTGTATGTAAAGCCCTCGCCGTTTTCACTCACAACTTTGCCGATAAGATAGCGACCGCCGACAACCGTTTTCAACGGAAGATACGGGTCTTTTTGGGGCTGAGTGCTTTCATTTCGACAGTAAGGGCAAATTGTATTGTCGCCGATTTTTCTCATACAACGCAAACACAATTTTTCTTTTTCCATTATTAAAAATCACCTTTAATCAGTCGTCGAAGTTGGGTTTTGAAGAAATATTGCTCTGCGAAAGAGCATCTCTGACACTCTGACGGAGTTTTCTGATGTCGTTTACACTTCTTGTAAGAGTTTCGTCGGTATCTCTTATAATGTTTTCGACATAAGAACTTGCGTTTCTGCGAATGTCATTTGACCATTTTTCGGCTCTGTCGGTAATTTCACGGGCGTGAGATTTCGCTTCGGAACGAATAGCGGAAGCATCGTCTCTCGCCTGTTGAAGAATACCGTCTGCGGCGCTTTTCGCCTCTTTGGTGATTTGATGTTCTTCAATCATAATATCCGCTCTTTGACGTGCCTTATGAATGATTTCCTCAGCCTGTGCTTCGGCATCGTTAAGTATATCACGTCTTTCTTGGGCGATTTTTTTCGCCTGTGTGATTTCAATAGGCATATTCAAGCGGATATCCTCCACAAGCCTTGCGAGTTCTTCTTCATCAATGATGAGTTTTGATGAAAAAGGCATCGTTTTAGCCTCGGCAATGAGACTGTCAATGCTTTCAAGTGATGTTTCAATATTACTCATATTTAACATTTCCTTTCGTTTATTCAAGGGCGTAAAAAATTACTGTCTGCCCAATCTTTTAATTATATCGTCGCAGATTTCCGCGGGGACAAACTGGGTAATATCGCCACCGAGCCTGCAAACTTCTTTCACTACGCTCGAACTCAAAAACATATGCTCGGCGTTCGAAACCATAAAAATCGTTTCCATTTCGGAATTAAGACGCTGATTTGTCAACGCCTGACGGAATTCATCGTCATAGTCGGAAATGGCTCGCAAGCCTTTAACGACGGCTGATGCGCCTTTTTCACGAACGTATTCCGCCAAAAGACCCGAATATGTGTCAACGCTGACGTTATCCAAATCTTTTGTGCAACGTTTTATAAAATCCACCCGTTCTTCGGTGGTAAAACTCCCGACATCTTTGTTGAAATTACGCATAACGACAACAATGACTTTGTCGAAAAGTTTTGATGACCTTGTTATTATATCAAGATGACCTATCGTGAGTGGGTCAAAACTGCCGGGGCATACTACTGTTTTACCCATATCAAACAACCTTTCTGTACACGGTGAGTGCTATTTTGCCGTATTTGTAGCGTTTCGAAACAAAACCGTTCGGTTCCTCCGGCAAAACTTCTTCCGCCGAAGTTTCGCAAACGATAATGCCACCGTCGGCGATGTGAGTTTTAACACGTTCAAGTGCTTCCGTCATAATTCCCGCTCTGTACGGCGGGTCGAGAAAAGCAATGTCAAATGTTTCGGAAGATCGGTTCAAATACTCCAACGAATCGCTCAAAACAACTTTCGAACAACTTTCGAAGCCCGTATTTTCAATATTCTTTTGCGTAACGGACACGGAATCACGTGAGATATCGGTAAACACCGCAAACTTCGCACCGCGACTTAAAGCCTCTATGCCCAACTGACCGCAACCGCAAAACATATCAAGCACACGACTGCTTTCAATATCGAACTGAATGATGCTGAACATTGCCTCTTTGACTTTATCGGTGGTCGGTCTGACACTTTCGCCGTCAAGAGTTATGAGTTTTCTCCCTCTGGCGGAACCTGTAATTACTCTCATAGTCAGCACCTCTTTATTTCAACATACCGCACATAAAGTATCAGTTTATTATTACATTAAACGCACCGTTTTGTCAAGTTTTTATTAAAAAGCGTATGATTTCCTCGGCATTTGCCTCGCTGATACCGGGAACGCTCATAAGTTTTTCTTTATCCGCTTTGCGTAACGCATCCATCGTTTTAAACGCAATCATCAAATTTCGGGCTTTTTTGTCGCCGATGCCTTTAATTTGAGTGAGCGTTGCGTTGAGTGTTGATTTTTTATGTTTGTTTCTGTGATAAGAAACGGCATAACGGTGGACTTCATCCTGTATATTTGTTACAAGAGCAAACGCTTTTTTTCGTGCGTTGAAATCGATTCTGCCGTTTTCGGTTGAAATTGCGGATGTTCTGTGTTTGCTGTTTTTAACCATACCGAAAAGCGGTACTTGAATACCGTATTTTTTCATAACCGGAACAACAGCGTTAACCTGACCTTTTCCGCCGTCAAGAAGTATCAAATCCGGAAGTTTCGCAAAGCCGACGGTCGACCCTTCCGCCGAACGGGTCAGGTATTCTTCGAACCGCCTTGAAAGAACCTCCTGCATTGACGCATAATCGTCTTGACCCGAAAAGCCTTTAACGGCAAAACGCCTATATGCTTCTTTTAAAGGTCTGCCGTCTTTAAAAACGACCATACCGGCAACATTGTCGCTTCCGCCCGTGTGCGAAATATCGTAAGCCTCAATATATTCGGGTGTGTTTTTCAAACCGAGCAACAAAGCGAGTTCTTCAAGTGCCTCACGGTTTCTGTCGTTGCAACGGTATTTTTCGGAAAGTTTTTGCACGGCGTTCGATTTGCACATTTCAACAAGCCTTGCCTGTGTGCCCTTTTGCGGAATAACCGTATTTACATTGGAACCACGTTTTTCCGAAAGCCATTTTTCGATATCTTCTTTACCTTCAACCTCGCCGTCAATTTCAATGCGTGGCGGAACACGTCTGTTCATTGAATAATAAGCCGTTATCAGTTCCGCTCTCATCGAGGGGATGCGGTCACCCTCCTCGGTAAAGAAATGTTCGCTGTCGGAAAGACAGTTGTTTTCAAAACGGAGCACCGAAAAACACGCTTTTCCGTCCATAACGGCAAGAGCGAAAACATCCTGTTCTTTATAAGTCGACGAAACGACTTTTTGATTGCTTCCGACTTTTTCGATACTTTTGATTATATCTCTTAATTTGGCGGCTTTTTCAAATTCGAGTTTTTCCGATGCCTCGCACATTTCCTCCGTCAGCCGTTTAACGGTTTCTTTTCCGCCGAACTTTAAAAAGTCAATTGCTCCGTCGACGTGTTCCAGATATTCACCGAGCCCCAGTTTGCCCGAACACGGCGCACAGCATATGCCCAAATGATAATTAAGGCACGGACGCTCTTTGCCGATGTCACGGGGAAAAGTTTTCCCGCAAGTGGGCAATTTATAGATCTTTTTTGCCTGTTCGACAGCCTTTGTTACGGAATACCCGGCGGTGTACGGCCCAAGATAGTCGGCATCGTCGTCGTCTTTTTGAAGAACGGCGAAAATATTACGCCAACCACGTGTTATTTTTATATAACTGAAGCCTTTGTCGTCTTTCAGCAGAATATTATATTTAGGCATATTCTGTTTGATAAGACTGCACTCAAGCACCAACGCTTCAAATTCGCTGTCGGTAAGTATATAATCGAAATCTTCGACATTTTCGACCATTTTGCGAACTTTTGTGAGATGCTTTTCCTGTGCGCCGAAATATTGGCTGACTCTGTTTTTCAATGCTTTTGCCTTACCGATATATATAATTTTTCCGGTTCGGTCTTTCATAATATAAACGCCGGGTGTAAGGGGCAACTTGTTTGCCTTATCTTTTAACCTGCGAAGCCTGTCATTCATATACTCACCGCCTTTATTAAAAAAACAGACGGCAAAGGTAAACCTTCACCGCCGAGTTTTCAAAAATACAAATTATTCAGCAAAGCCACTGTCAACAAGTGCGACAAGAGCGTTAACAGCCTGCTCCTCGTCGACGCCACCTGCTATGATGCGAATATCCGTGCCACCCATAATACCGAGGGAAAGAACACCGAGAAGGCTTTTTGCGTTAACACGTCTTTCTTCTTTTTCAAGCCAAATCGAAGACTTAAATTCGTTTGCTTTTTGGATAAAGAAAGTTGCGGGGCGCGCATGAAGGCCAACTTGATTCTGAACTGTTACATCTTTAACGTACATAATATTTCTCCCACATTCAAAAAAAGATTATATTTATCAAAATTATGTGCAGACGTATCGCAGCACCTAATATATTATATCACCATTTCGTTTTAAGTCAACGAAAAACTGAAAACCTTTTCTAACTTTGCCGATAATTCGGATGTAACGCTAAACCTTTTTAAAAAAAAGATTTATGATTTGTGCAAAATAACAATAAATGTAGAAACATATTATTGAAGATAAACAATATGTTAATGAATTATGCTTCACCTTAACATCAACTATTTAATTCGCGGATAAGGTTTGGATTCATCTGTCAACCCCAGAATATAATCGACAGAGGTGTTGAAAATTTCCGATAACTTAATAAGAATATCTATCGGCACACCTCTTTGCCCGTTTTCGTATTGAGAATAAGTGTTTTGTTTAATATGCAAAGACTCTGCCAATTCGGTTTGAGTTAAATCCATGTCTTCACGCATATCTCTTAATCTCATAATACCCTCCAAAACTTAATATACTATCAATATACGAAATCTCGAATTGTGATATTGACAAATATCTCGTTTTGTGATATATTTTCTTTAAAAAAGGAGATATTAAACATGGAAACTCAAACCTTTAACAACGAACCTCAAACAACGCCCACCACACCTACAAAATTTTGCAAGCACTGTGGTGAAAAGATTCCGTTAGATGCTGTTATTTGTACAAAGTGCGGTCGCCAAGTTGAAGAAATAAAAAATGAAGCGACACCGCAAGTCGTTGTTAACAACAGCAATGAAAACACCAGCACCAACGTTAACACAAACACAAACACAAACGTTAATGCAAATTCGGGTTTTGTCGGCAAACCGCGCAATAAATGGGTATCTTTGCTCTTATGCATCTTTTTGGGATTCTTTGGGGCACACAAATTTTACGAGGGAAAAATCGGTATGGGCGTTTTATATATTTTCACAGGCGGTTTATTGTGTATTGGCGTGATTGTAGATTTCTTTGTAATTCTTTCCAAGCCCAACCCCTATTATGTTAAATAATCAATCCGATTAAACGGAAAATGCTCACCGAACTCAAACGAATTCGGTGAGCATTTGTTATTCGCTCTTTGATTTTTTCAATTCTTCCAAAAACGCTTTTTCTTTTTTATCGAGCACGGCGTTTTCGAGCATATCGGGTCTGCGTTCGAAAGTGCGTTCTATCGCCCTTTCACGTTGCCATTTTTTTATGTTTGCGTGATGACCGGATGCGAGCACTTCGGGAACTTCCGCACCGTGCCACACGGGTGGTTTTGTATACTGCGGGTATTCAAGAAGCGACGAATAATGACTTTCGCCCATATACCCTTCGGGTTCCGAAAGAACGCCCGGAAGCATGCGTGATATCGCATCAGCCAAAATCATTGCGGGCATTTCGCCACCCGTTACAACATAATCGCCGATTGATATTTCTTCATCGACGATTTCGTCGATAACACGTTGGTCAACACCCTCATATCTGCCGCAAAGTATGGCGATATTCGGAATTTCGGAAAGTTCTTTCACACGTTCCTGAGTCAGCGTTTTACCGCACGGTGACATATAAACAAGATGCGGTCTTGTTTGTGTTTCTTCGCAAATTTTCATATAGCAGTCATATATCGGTTGCGCCATCATAAGCATTCCGGCACCGCCACCGTAAGGCGTGTCGTCAACTTGATTACGCCTGTTCACCGCAAAATCACGGATTTGGTGAAAATTTATTTCGACCTTGCCGGTATTCCTTGCTCTGCCGATTATACTTTCACCCATAACCGCCTCGCACATTTGCGGAAAAAGAGTCATTATATCAATTCTCATCAAAAAGCCCCCTAAGAGGACGGATGTAAACCTTGTTACACGCAACGTCGCAACGTATTACAACATCTTTTACCGCCGGTATAAGAACCTCGTTCCCGTCGGGTGTTTTTACATACCAAATATCGTTTGCAACGCCCGTGTCAATATCGGAAAGAACGCCGTAACAAACGCTGTCGTTGTCGCAATCACAAACATCGCAACCGATAAGTTCCGAAACGAACCATTTGCCGTCGGGCAAATTAACATCGGAACGTTTCATATAAAGAACGGTATTCTTCAGTTCTTTTGCCTTTTCGACTGTGTCGACGCCGTCAATTTTAAGCACGGCAACATTACCGTGTGTTCGGCACGATATCACCTTAAAAGACGATGTACCGTTTCCGTCACGGTAAAGCGTTTTAAATTTTTTTACAAAATCGGGCCCGTCGCACCACGGATTAAGACGCACTTCACCGCGTATACCGTGAGTGCCGACAATTTGACCCACTTCAAGATATTCTTTGATCATAATTTTTACCCAACACACGCCGTTAAATGCAAAACACGACCGAAAGCACATCACATTTTTGCACATTTTGTCGGTCAATTCATTTTCGGCGTGTAAAAATCGGGCTGTAAAAAAACGCAAGTTCTTTTACAGCCTTTTTCAGCGGTCTGCGTTTTTTCACATCCGCTTTGTTTTTTGTTCGCTTGTCAACGCATTGTATCAGTCAATGTCAACTTGAATTTTAACATCGTTGCGGATAGCAGCCGCACGCATAACGGTACGGATTGCTTTTGCAATTCTGCCCTGCTTACCTATAACTCTGCCCATATCGTCGGGTCCGACATGAAGGTGATACACCGTAACGCCTTCTTCATTGGGTTCGTCAACAGTGACCTCGACTGCATCGGGAGCCTCAACAAGACCCCTTGCGACCGTTTCGAGCAATTCTTTCATTACAGTCACCTTTAATTACTTAATAATGTTCTGCTTTTTAAGGATAGCACGAACTGTGTCTGTGGGCTGTGCGCCGTTTTGGATCCACTTTGTAACTTTTTCCGCGTCGATTTTGATTTCAACGGGATCGCTTACGGGGTTGTAATAACCAACTTCTTCAATAAAGCGACCGTCACGGGGATAGCGTGAATCTGCTACAACTACACGATAGAAAGGTGCTTTCTTTGCGCCCATACGGCGAAGACGAATTTTTACTGCCATTTTAATTACCTCCGAAAAGTTAAAAATAAACTGTTTATATCAACACATTTGTGTTTGATTACATTGGGAAACCGTTCATGCCACCGGGCATACCCGACATACCGCCGCCCATACCCATACGTTGCATACGTTTCATCATTTTTTTGGAATTTTTGCCGTTAAGTTGTTTATAAAGTTTTTGCATTGAGCGATACTGATTAAGAAGCCTGTTGACATCCTCAACCTGCATACCGCAACCTGCGGCAATACGTTTTTTACGTGACGGATTGATTATATCGGGGTTTGCACGTTCTTTCATTGTCATTGAACGGATGATTGCCATTGTATAATCAATTTGCCTGTCGTCGATATCGGTGTCCTTAACTTTTTTACCGAGCCCCGGTATCATGGAAATGATATCTTTCATGGGCCCCATCTTTTTCACTTCCTCAAACTGCATAAGCATATCGTTGAGGTCGAGTTTGTTTTGACGGAGTTTTTTTTCAAGTTCCTCCGCCTTTTTTTCGTCAAGAGCGGTTTCTGCTTTTTCGATAAGCGAAAGAACGTCACCCATGCCGAGTATACGGCTTGCCATTCTGTCGGGATGGAAAACGTCGAGATCGGCAAGTTTTTCACCGACACCGATGAATTTTATGGGTTTGCCCGTAACCGCACGTGCCGAAAGAGCGGCACCGCCACGGGTATCACCGTCGAGTTTTGTAAGCACAAGACCGTCTATGCCCAGTGCCTCGTTAAAGCCGGATGCAACGGTTACGGCATCCTGACCGAGCATGGAGTCGATAACAAGAAGAATCTCGTGCGGTTTGACGGCTGATTTGATGTTTTTGAGTTCTTGCATAAGTTGTTCGTCGATATGCAAGCGACCCGCCGTATCGAGGAAAACATAGTCATAGCCTTTGTCTTTGGCGAGTTTTATGGCTTCGGTCGCAATTTTGACCGGATCTTCCGTACCCATTTCAAAAACAGGCACATCTATTTGTTCGCCGACGACCTGCAACTGTTTAATGGCTGCGGGACGGTAGATATCACACGCAACAAGAAGCGGTCTGTGACCCTGTTCTTTAAGTTTTAACGCTATTTTCGCACTGTGAGTTGTTTTACCGGAACCTTGAAGACCGCACATCATAACAACCGTAGGCGGATGCGAAGCGGATGCGAGCCTTGCCTGAGTACCGCCCATAAGCGACGTAAGTTCTTCGTTGACGATTTTAATAACCATCTGTGCGGGGGTAAGGCTCTCCATAACCTTGGCGCCGATTGCACGTTCGGTTACGGCGTTTGTAAAATCTTTGGCGACCTTGTAGTTAACGTCTGCCTCAAGAAGTGCCAGTCGAACCTCACGCATGGCATCACGAACGTCGGATTCGGTAAGGCTACCCTTACTTTTCAACTTTTTAAAGGCGTTTTCAAGCCTGTCGGAAAGCCCTTCAAAAGCCACGGTGCAACCTCCTTTTATTCGTCGAGGGAATCGACAATCGATTTAATGCGAACA
Organism: uncultured Eubacteriales bacterium; assembly: GCA_964408605.1. Classification (GTDB taxonomy): domain Bacteria; phylum Bacillota; class Clostridia; order Oscillospirales; family Acutalibacteraceae; genus DTU089. The sequence continues at coordinate 49,371 of CAYPAB010000001.1, read as the reverse complement.
ACCGCATCGTTAATTTCCCTCGAAAGAGAAATGTTCATATTGTAGTTGTTTATAACCTCGGCACTTTCGACAATGGCGTTCAACGCTTCGTTCACCTTATGGGAACGTGAAGCAAAACCGAGTTTTTTTTCCATATCGTAAAGTTGAGTTTCGGCACGTTTGACGGCATCACGGACACCTTGCCTTGTTATGCCTTCGTTTTGTGCGATTTCGGAAAGAGAAAGGTCATCGTTATAATAATACTCAATAAATTTGCGCTGATTGTCGGTGAGCATTTCGCCGTAATAATCCGCAAGCAAAACAATATCGAGATTTTTTGCCACAATAATAACCCCTTTCAAAAAACTCCTGTAAAGAACTTTAACTTTACAGGAGTGCATTATAACAGAGTATAATATATTTGTCAAGGGGTATTTTCAATGTTATTCAAAATAAACGAATCGACATTCATCCAATACTTTTCGGGATTCGTTTTAAGAGTCTGCAAATGTGTTGCTCCGCTTATCAAAAGGTGGTCGCTTTTTTTCACGGGGGAAGCCTCAAACAAATCGTTACTTTGCGACACGGGAACGACCTCGTCTTCACCGCCGTGTATAATAAGAACAGGCACTTTTGAATTTTTCACCTGTTCCAAGGCATCGGCTTCGCCGAAACTCCATCCCTCGAATATTTTAACATAAAGCGATGCGAAATTGACAATCGGGAAAGACGGCAAGCCGTAAACATCTTTTATATTCTCTTTAAACGCTTTCTTGACATCGGAATAACCGCTGTCGGAAATTATACCTTTCACATTGGCGGGCAAGTCAAGACTTGATGCCATAAGAACGGTTGAACCGCCCATTCCCGCACCGAAAAGGAAAATATTCGCTTTTTCGTCTTCGTCGGCGATTTTTTGAGCCCATAAAGCGACATCGTAACGGTCAAACCAACCCATATTTATTTTTTTATATTCGCTTTCACCGTAACCGCCGGCTTCCGGAAGAATAACATTGAAACCGAAATCATAAAAATGATAAGCGTACACCGCCATATCCTCCGCTGTCGCCGTCATCGGATGGCACATAATCACATAACTGTGCGATGTATCGTAATTTTTAAGTTCGAATGCGTGAAGTTTTCTTTTTTCGGAATTTTCCGTATATTTGTCGGTGGCTTTGCTTTTGAACCACTCGACAAGAGATTTTTCCGAAAGGTCGCCCTTGAAAACGGAATCGGCTTTTTCGGACACGGCAAATTTATCGGCATTCAGCACAACCCCCGAAAGAACCGCACCCGTTACCGCCTGAAGTAAAACAATCACGGCAACAACAACGGCGATTACCTTTTTATTCAGCACACGCCTCAAAACAGCCGACACACGTGACTCGGCATATTCTTCACCCGTAGATTCTTCTTCGCTCGCAAGTTTATCTTCACTCGCAAACTCATCTTCGTTCGCAAGTTCTTCCGAAATTTCGACGTTGTTTTCGGACTTACCGTCATTTTGAAGTTCGGTGTTTTTGTCCAATACACTCACCTGTTCCACTCAAATTTCAACAACATAATAATAGCACACATTTCAATGTAAAATCAATATTTCGCATATAATTCCAAAAAATTCTTCACAAATATTGACACCGATGTCGAAAGGTTATATAATTCTTTTCCAAATCTTATTCGGAGATGTTTTGATGAATATTACAGAAGTCATACTTTTAGCCGTCAGCCTTTCGATGGATGCTTTTGCGGTCGCACTTTGCAAAGGTCTTGCGTTGGAAAAAGCAAGTGCAAAAAACTGCCTTACGGTAGGTGTGTGGTTCGGTGCTTTTCAGGCACTAATGCCCCTTACCGGTTACCTTTTGGGCAGTACGTTTGCGGAAAAAATCACCTCGTTCAGTCATTGGATAGCCTGCATTCTTCTTGTGATAATCGGTGCCAATATGATTAAGGAATCTTTCGATAAAAGCGAAGAACGTCTTGACGATTCTTTGGGATTCAAAACGATGATCGTTATGGCTATTGCCACAAGCATTGACGCCTTAGCGGCGGGTGTAAGTTTTGCGTTTACGGATTTCAACCCCGATTGGCTCGTTTACGCAGTTTTTGTTTTGATAGGCGTAATCACGGCGACGCTTTCCGCCGTCGGTGTAAAAATCGGAAACATCTTCGGCACAAAATACAAATCGAAAGCTGAATTTGCCGGCGGTCTTATACTCATACTTTTGGGGTTGAAAATTTTACTTGAAGGTCTCGGTATAATTTAAAATTCTCGGTTATATACAGAGTTATATGTGCAAAAACTTCTCGGACAAGTTCGCCACGGGCTGATAAGGTAGTATAGAAAACTTATACATCTGTGGCATTGCAAATGGAAGAATTTAGGCTTTGACTTAAGATGTCAGAGCCTTTTTCTTTTGCAATAAAATCCGCAGACCAAATGTTGCGGGTGCAAAAGATGAACAATATCCGTAACCGAGCAACTGAAATTGTTGATGCAGAGATTATTTATCTAAAAGAATGTTTGTAATAGTTGCACGGTCATCGTGCATAACAATGTTTATATATATCGACAGAATTGTTGGTTTAGTTTATAATTATAAACATTATAAAAGGTGATATGTACGTGTAAGAAAGCAGTAACAGTTTTGCCGAACACCGAAAAAATTCTTGCCACAATGGGCGAACAAATTAAATCGGCACGGCTTCGCAGACAATTATCTGCCGAACTTGTTGCCGAAGATGATGAATTTGGCAGAAAAATGCGGGATTTGAATATGACAGTTAAAAAAGAGCGTCTAAAGGAGGTAAAGAACGGAACAAAGAATATTGGTATATGAAAATTTCAGCTCTGCTGAACCTAAAATTCTCGCCGATATCAATATTTTTCAAAAACGGCTAATAGGATACTATCATTAAAAAGCAAATGGTGTAACCCCGTTTTATGAGGTTACACCATATTTCCGAAGTACGACCTTATTCATCCTGAATTTCGCCGAGAAGTTTTTGTTTGTCTTATACTATATTATCTTATTACTTAAAATATTTTACCGCAGCCTCGAACATACGGATATCGTAATTGCCGGGAACGTTTTTGTAAAGTCCGTTGCCGATACGTTCGCTGTGGCCCATTTTACCGAACACTCTGCCGTCGGGAGAGGTGATTCCTTCAACCGCAAAAACGGAGTCATTGGGATTGAAATGAACGTCAACGGAGGCGTTGTTGTCGAAGTCAACATACTGCGTTGCGATCTGTCCGTTTTCGGCAAGTTTTCTGACGAGTTCTTCGCTTGCGAGGAAACGTCCTTCGCCGTGTGAAATAGGCACGTTGTAAACTTCGCCGACCTCGGTAAGAGCAAGCCACGGAGATTTGTTTGATGCGATACGTGTTCTTACGATTCTCGACTGATGGCGTGCGATCGTGTTGTAAGTGAGAGTCGGGCAATTTTCATCGGTATCTATAATTTTGCCGTAAGGCACAAGACCGAGTTTTATAAGTGCCTGGAAGCCGTTACAAATACCGCACATAAGACCGTCACGTTTTTCAAGAAGATCGGTTACGCCCTCTTTAACAGCGCCGTTTCGGAAGAATGCGGTAATAAATTTACCCGAACCGTCGGGTTCGTCACCGCCCGAAAAGCCGCCGGGGATAAACACCATTTGAGCATCGGCAAGTTTTTTCGAAAATTCTTCAACGCTCGCCGCAATGCCCGATGATGTGAGGTTTTTGATGACTATAATTTCGGGTTCCGCACCGGCATCTCGAACAGCCTTTGCACTGTCGTATTCACAGTTTGTTCCGGGGAATGCGGGTATAAGAACTTTGGGTTTCGCAACCTTTATGGCAGGTGCTTTGCGTGTTTCCGCTTTATACGAGAAGTTTTCAACGGGTGTATCGGTTGCGGGAATATTGCAACTGTAGACACTTTCGAGTTTGTTTTCGTAAATATTCAAAACTTCGGTCAAATCAAGACTTTCACCCTTGAAAGTGAAAACAGGAGACTCGGTAACGGTACCGATAAATTCGGCATCTATATCAGCGTTTGTTTCCAAAATAAACGATGCGTAATTATATCCGAAAATGCCGTCTACGGTAAGGTTATTTGAAAAATCGAATCCCAGACCGTTACCGAACGCCATTTTCATAACCGCTTCGGCAATACCGCCCACGCCGGGAGTATAGCACGAAACCGCCTTACCCTCACGAAGGAGTGTACAAACTTTACCGAAAACTTCCAACAGTGACTCTGTAATCGGCAAGCCGTTTTCGTCAAGTTCGGATTTGATGATGAAAACTTTGTTACCCGCCTTTTTAAATTCGGGCGAAACGATATTTTTCACTTTTTCGGTTGTCACCGCAAAAGAAACAAGTGTGGGAGGTACATCGATATCTTCAAAAGTACCGCTCATGGAGTCTTTACCGCCGATTGAACCGACACCGAATTCTTTTTGTGCCTTGAAAGCACCCAAAAGAGCCGCAAGAGGTTTGCCCCAGCGTTTGGGTTCTTTGTTTACACGTTCAAAATACTCTTGGAATGTAAGATAAACGTCTTCGAATTTCGCACCCGTTGCGATAAGTTTACATATAGACTCAACAACGGCGAGATAAGCACCGTGATAGGGGCTTTTTTCGGTGATAAAGGGATTGTAACCCCAAGACATAAGCGAACAAGTCTCGGTATGTTTCTTTTCGACCGATATTTTTTGAACCATTGCCTGTATGGGAGTCAACTGATTCTTACCGCCGAACGGCATAAGCACCGTACCCGCACCGATAGTTGAATCGAAACGTTCCGAAAGCCCACGTTTTGAACAGATATTGAGGTCATCTGCCGTTTTCTTCATATTTTCAACAAAACCGCCGTTTACTTTTTTATCGTAGTTTTGCGGTTTCGATGTTACAACATCAACGTGTTTGTCGGCACCGTTCGAATTAAGAAATTCCCTTGAAATATCGCAAATGACTTTGCCGTTCCAATGCATAACAAGTCTGGGGCTTTCCGTCACTTTCGCAACGGGGCAAGCCTGAAGATTTTCGGTTGCGGCAAGTTCGAGGAATTTTTCGACATTTTCTTTTTCGACAACTACAGCCATTCTCTCCTGCGATTCGGAAATGGCAAGTTCGGTACCGTCAAGACCTTCGTATTTTTTGGGAACGGCATTCAAGTCGATTTCAAGCCCGTCGGCAAGTTCGCCGATTGCAACAGACACACCGCCCGCACCGAAATCGTTGCAACGCTTTATCATAAGAGTTGCTTCTTTATTTCTGAACAGCCTTTGAAGTTTTCTTTCTTCGGGTGCGTTACCCTTTTGAACCTCCGCACCGCAAGTTTCAAGTGAAGTTGCCGTGTGAGATTTTGAGGAACCCGTTGCACCACCGCAACCGTCACGACCCGTTGAACCGCCGAGAAGAATAACAATATCACCGGGGTCGGGACATTCACGGCGAACATGGTCTTGAGGAGTTGCGGCGACAACCGCACCTATTTCCATACGTTTTGCGGCATAGCCGGGATGATAAATTTCATCGACAATACCCGTGGCAAGACCGATTTGGTTGCCGTATGAAGAATAACCCGCCGCTGCGGTAGTAACGATTTTTCTTTGAGGGAGTTTGCCTTTTATCGTTTCGCCGACAGGCTTTAACGGATCCGCCGCACCCGTAACACGCATTGCACCGTAAACATAAGCACGTCCCGAAAGAGGGTCACGTATTGCACCGCCTATGCAAGTTGCGGCACCGCCGAAAGGCTCTATTTCCGTGGGGTGGTTATGCGTTTCGTTCTTGAAAAGAAGAAGCCACGGTTCGCTTACTCCGTCAACGTCAACATTGATTTTGACGGTACAGGCGTTGATTTCTTCGGACTCATCCAATTTATCGAGTTTTCCGTTTGCTTTTAAATATTTGACCGCGACGGTGGCGAGATCCATAAGGCAAATGGGTTTTGTTCTGCCGAGTTCACGGCGTACTTCAAGATATTCTTCATAAGTTTTTTGAAGAAGTTCATCTTCAAATTCAACATTGTCGATAACGGTTAAGAACGTCGTATGACGGCAATGATCCGACCAATATGTATCAATCATACGGATTTCGGTAATTGTGGGGTCACGGTGTTCCGATTTAAAATAATCCTGACAGAATGATATATCGTCGGTATCCATGGCAAGTCCGTACTCTTTCACGAAATTTTCAAGACCCGCTCTGTCAAGTTGCGTAAAGCCTTCAAGAGTTTTAACCTCGGTGGGAATTTCGTATTTCATTGCGAGAGTATCGTATTCTTCAAGCGTCGCCTCTCTCGCTTCAACGGGGTTGATAACGTATTTTTTGATTTGTTCTATATCGCTTTCGGAAAGATTGCCGTAAAGAGCGTAAACTTTCGCACTTTTTACGGTCGGTCTTTCACCGCGAGATATAATTTGGATGCACTGTGCCGCAGAATCGGCACGTTGGTCAAACTGACCGGGCAAATATTCAACGGCAAACACCGTTGCACCGTCTAAATCGACTTTTGAAGTCGCAATATCCGATTGCGGTTCTGAAAAAACCGTTTTTATTGCATTGTTGAACAGTTCTTCCGTGATATTTTCCGCATCGTAACGGTTGATAACACGGACATCCGTAAGACCTTCAATGCCCAAAAGCGAACGGGCATCGCCGTAAAGCGCTTTCGCTTCGTGGGCGAGTTCTTTTTTCTTTTCAACATAAACTCTGTATACCATAGTTATTATTCCTCCATAACCGCAAGTGCTTTTGCGCCGATATCGTGACGGCAGAATGCGTTGCCGAAACTGATTTTTTCAACAAGAGCATAAGCGGAATCAACCGCTTTTTTCAAGTCATCCTCCACAGCGGTCACACCTAAAACTCTGCCGCCGTTTGTAAGGAGTTTGCCGTCTTTAAGTTCCGCACCGGCAACATATACGTTGGGTTCGACATCTTTCGGAACGGTGATTTCAAAACCTTTTTCGTATTTAGTCGGATAGCCTTTTGATGCCATAATTACACAGCATGCACTTTTATCGACAAATTTCACTTCCGTTTCGGAAAGAGTACCGTTTGTAACCGCCGTCATAACCGTAAGCAAATCGCTTTCGAGAAGCGGAAGAACAACCTGCGTTTCCGGATCACCGAAACGGCAATTGTATTCAATGACTTTCGGCCCGTCGGGGGTAATCATAAGCCCGAAATAAAGGCATCCTTTAAACGTTCTGCCCTCTTTATTCATCGCTTCGATTGTCGGGACAAAAATCTTTTCCATACATTCTGCGGCAATTTCTTTTGTGTAATAGGGGTTGGGTGCAACAGTTCCCATACCGCCGGTATTAAGACCTGTATCGTTATCGCCCACACGCTTGTGATCCATCGACGAAACCATCGGCACAACCGTTTTACCGTCGGTAAACGCAAGAACCGAAACTTCGGGGCCTGTCAAAAATTCTTCGATAACGATATTGTCACCGCTTTTGCCGAACATTTTATCCTGCATCATGGAAACAACAGCTTGTTTTGCCTGTTCACGCTGTTCCGCAATGATAACGCCTTTGCCGAGAGCAAGCCCGTCTGCCTTAATAACTGTCGGAATAGGCGCCGTTTCAAGATACTCAAGTGCTTTTTCCATATCGTTGAACACTTCGTAAGCGGCGGTGGGAATACCGTATTTTTTCATAAGGTTTTTAGAGAAAACCTTACTGCCTTCGATAATTGCGGCGTTCGCTTTCGGCCCGAAGCAGGGAATACCTTTTTCTTCAAGTGCATCAACACAACCGAGAACAAGCGGGTCATCGGGTGCCACAACAGCGTAATCGATTTTGTTTTCGACCGCAAATTCAACGATTTTTTCGATATCTTTAGCACCGATGCCGACACAAACGGCATCTTTTTCGATACCGCCGTTTCCGGGAAGTGCGAATATTTCGGTGACGTTTTTATTCTCTTTTATTTTTTTTATGATGGCGTGTTCACGTCCGCCGCCACCTACAACTAATATTTTCATTACGCTACCTCTGTCAATGATGGAATAAGCGCATACCGGTAAATGCCATGGTAATGCCGTATTTGTCGCAACATTCGATAACGGCGTCATCTCTTATGGAACCGCCGGGTTCGGCAATATATTTTACACCGCTGCGTTTTGCACGCTCGATATTGTCGCTGAACGGGAAGAATGCATCGGAACCGAGGCAAACGCCGTCGATTGTTTCAAAATACGATTTAACATCTTCTTCGGTGAGGGGTTCGGGTTGCTCCGTAAAATATTTCTGCCAATTGCCGTCGGCACAAACATCTTCCTCGTTTTTGTTAATATAACCGTCAATAACATTATCACGGTCGGGTCTGCGCAACGAATCTTTAAAAGGAAGATTGAGTACTTTTTCGTGCTGACGCAAGAACCAAGTATCCGCTTTTGTGCCCGCAAGACGTGTGCAATGGATTCTCGATTGCTGACCCGCTCCGACACCGATAGCCTGACCGTCGACCGCATAGCAAACCGAGTTTGACTGTGTATATTTAAGTGTAATAAGCGAGATTATAAGGTCACGAACGGCACTTTCGGGCATATCCTTGTTGACGGTAACGATATTTTCGAGAAGTTCACGGTTGATTTCGAAATTGTTTCTGCCCTGTTCGAAAGTGATACCGTAAACTTGCTTATGTTCAACCGGTGCGGGAACATAATCGGGGTCGATCTTTACGATATTGTAGTTACCTTTTCTTTTTGATTTGAGAATTTCAAGTGCTTCGGGTTCATAACCGGGGGCTATGATACCGTCGGAAACTTCACGCTGAATCAACTTTGCGGTTGTAACGTCGCAAACATCGGAAAGTGCGACCCAATCACCGAAAGAGCACATTCTGTCGGTACCTCTCGCCCTTGCGTAAGCACAGGAAAGCGGTGAGTCGTCAAGACCTTCGATGTCATCAACAAAACACGCTTTTTTGAGTTTTTCGGAAAGCGGAATGCCTACCGCCGCCGATGTGGGGCTGACATGTTTAAAAGAAGTAACGGCGGGAAGACCGAGCGCTTCTTTAAGTTCTTTCACAAGTTGCCAACTGTTAAACGCATCCAAAAAATTGATGTAACCGGGTCTTCCGCAGAGGATTTCGATAGGGAGTTCACTTCCGTCTGCCATAAATATCTTTGCCGGCTTTTGGTTAGGGTTACAGCCGTATTTCAGTTCAAATTCTTTCATGCCCATCTGCTCCTTACTTATTTTTATTAACAATTCTCGAATCGCACTCGCCTGTTTCGAGATCGATATATCTTACAAAAAGAGAAACCTTATTGTCTTCGTTAAGGTTATTCCAAATAATATCTGTCAAAGTATCTATATCGACATCCGGAAGTTCCAAAGTTTTCGGTTCGCCTTCAAAACTCGGAAGCGGATTGCCGTCGCATTTATAGGTGTGAATAAATTTTGCTTTTCCCGAAATCGGATTGGAGTAGGCGTATGTGTATCTCTGGCACGAAGAACCGTCGCCCTCCGCCGATTTGAGAATTGACATTGCATAATTCATATCGCCGTTATCAATATGAATTATTCCCGATATGCGAGGCGTGAAATTTGGGGCATCGTCTTCAAACTCACGGGTGCGGAGTGCCTGCTCGAAAGTCATTTGTTTATCCATCAAATCGTAAACGGTATCTGTTTGATCGCCGTTTGTGACGATCGTTTTGTTACCGAGCACTCTCACGGGTGCGTAAATAATAAGATGCGGATCGACCATTTTAGATTCGTCAAACGCCTGCGTTCTTATGCCGTCGCCGTCTTCAACAAACACACGGTTACGGCTGTTTTCACTTCTGCCCATTATAAAATAGGCGGCAACAGCCTTTTTTGAATCACAACTTTTTCCGATGATGATTCCCCTGCCGTGATAAGCAAGTGAATTGAGTTCGTTTTCGATAGTTTTGATTTCCATACGCTTTATTCCTTTCAATTGAATTATTCGCTTATAACCGTTCTGCCGTCTTTCACGGCAATTTTACCGTCGCAGAAAAGTTGAACCGCTTTCGGAAGAATTTTCCATTCGGCTTGTTCCATAATTCTTTTCTGTAAACTTTCGGGTGTGTCGCCCTCTTTGACCTCGACCGCTTTTTGAAGAATAATCGGTCCGGCATCGCATTCCGCCGTCACGAAGTGAACCGTTGCACCCGAAACCTTGACGCCTTTTTCAAGAGCACTTTCGTGAACGTGCAAGCCGTAAAAACCTTTTCCGCAAAACGACGGTATAAGTGCGGGATGAACATTTATCATTTTGTTTTCAAACGCATTGCAGACATTTTCATCTAAAATCGTCATAAAGCCCGCATAAACCACCAAATCGGCATTTTCCGATAAAAGAGCATCACGCATCGCTTTGCTGTACGAAGCGATATCGGGATAATTTTTTCTTATGAGAACACGTGTTTTGATTGCGTTTTCTTCGGCACGTTTAAGTGCGTAGGCATCTTCTTTTGAGGAAATTACGCAAGTTATTTTGCCGTTGCCCAACTCACCGCATTTTTGTGCATCGATCAACGCCTGCAAATTCGTGCCGCCGCCCGAAACGAGGACAACAATATTTTTAGAGGACATTTTATTCACTCCGTTTATTATTCAAGAATGATTTTTTCGTCGGATTCGACGATTTCACCGATTATGTATGCGTCTTCGCCGTTCGCTTTGAGAATTTCAAGTGCTTTTTCCGTTTGTTCCGCGGGAACGACAACACTCATACCGACGCCCATATTGAATGTGTTGAACATATCTCTTTCGGGAATATTGCCGACCTCGGCGATAAGTTCGAAAATGGGAAGCACCTTAACGCTGTCTTTTCGGATTTTCGCACCGAAGCCGTCGGGAATGCTTCTCGGAATATTTTCGTAAAAGCCACCGCCCGTTATGTGCGAAATCGCTCTGACATCAACTTTTTCAAGAAGTGCGAGTATTGATTTAACATAAATCTTTGTGGGGGTAAGAAGTGTTTCGCCGACGGATTTACCGCCCAATTTTTCAAGAGGCGTTTTGATATCGGCGTTTTCAACATCGAAAACTTTTCTTACAAGCGAAAAACCGTTTGAATGAACACCGCTTGAAGCAAGTGCGATAACCGTGTCGCCCGCTTGCATTTTTTTATTGTCGAGTATTTTTTCCTTATCGACCACACCGACGGAAAATCCCGCAAGGTCATACTCGTTGACGGGATAGAAGCCGGGCATTTCGGCTGTTTCACCGCCTATAAGAGCAGAGCCGGACTGAACACATCCTTCGCTTACACCTTTAACGATGTCGGCAATGCGTTCGGGAACGTTTTTACCGCAGGCGATATAGTCAAGGAAGAAAAGCGGTTTTGCACCGGAACAAATAACATCGTTCACACACATCGCAACGCAGTCGATACCGACTGTGTCGTGTTTATCCATAATAAAAGCCAATTTAAGTTTTGTGCCGACACCGTCGGTACCGCTTACAAGCACGGGCTTTTTAAGTCCTTCGGGCAGTTCGAAAAGACCTCCGAAACCGCCGACATCGGAACAAACACCTTCGGTGACGGTTCTCGCAACATATTTTTTCATAAGTTCGACCGCTTTGTAACCGGCCGTTATATCGACACCAGCGGCAGCGTAACTTTCAGACCGTGAATTATTCATTGTAAATTACTCCCTAAAGTTTATTTTTTAAAAATCAGTCAGTCGGTAAATCAACCTTTTCCGTTCCAACAGTATGTGCAAAGTTCTTCCTCCGGAAGACCGATTGCCTTAACAATCCCTTCAAGCGATTGAAATTCAAGAGATGCAAAGTGAAGTTTTTCGCAAATCGCTTTACGCATTTTCGCACCGCGCTCCGTTGAGGCGTTGCTGTATTCGTCAAGATGCTTAAAACCTTCTTCGCCCTCCAACTCCATAATCGTGCTTCTGGAAATCAATTCCATATCGGAAGTACCTCTTGAAAAATTAAGGTACTTGCAACCGTACATTATCGGCGGACACGCCGAACGCATATGAACCTCTTTTGCACCGTTTTCATAAAGGAATTCGACCGTTTCACGCAACTGTGTGCCTCTTACTATGCTGTCATCAACGAACAGAAGTTTTTTATCCTTTATCAGTTCGTGAACGGGTATTTGTTTCATTTTCGCAACACGACTGCGTTCACGTTGGTTTGACGGCATAAAACTGCGAGGCCACGTAGGTGTGTATTTAATAAACGGCCTTGCAAAAGGAATGGAACTTTCGTTTGCGTAACCTATGGCGTGAGGAGTGCCGGAATCCGGTACTCCGCTGACATAGTCTATATCCTGTGCGACACCCGAATCCTTATCCGCCTGTGCCATTATCTGACCGTTTTTGTAGCGCATTGCTTCAACGTTCACACCCTCGTAACACGACGTGGGGTAACCGTAATAAGACCAAAGGAACGCACATATTTTTTTCTTTTTGCCGGCAGGTGCCAAAGAATGTACGCCGTCGGCGGAAATCTCCGCAATTTCGCCGGGGCCCAACTCTTTGTAATCGTCATAGCCCAATTTTTTATAGGCAAAATCTTCAAAAGACACGCAATAGCCGTCGTCACGTTTTCCCAAAAGAACGGGGATTCTGCCGACCTTATCCCTTGCGGCGATAAGTTTGCCGTCATCTTTAAGAATAAGAATCGAACACGTTCCGTCGATAACCTTTTGCGCAAATGCGATGCCTTCTTCGAAACTGCTTTTTTGGTCGATCATTGCGGCGACAAGTTCCGTGGCATTTATGCCGGTTGTTGTCATCGCACCGAAGTGACCGCCGCTGAATGACAGATACTGATTGACAAGCGCATCGGCGTTATTGATTATTCCTATTGTACATATAGCGTAAAGACCGTGATTAGAACGGATAAGCAACGGTTGAGCGTCCGCATCGCTTATACATCCGATGGCGGATTTGCCCTCCATTTCATCGAGGATTCTTTCGAACTTCGTTCTAAACGGCGAATTTTCTATTTTATGAATTTTCCTCTGCATACCGAGTTCGGTATCGAAAGCCGCCATACCCGCACGGCGAGTGCCCAAATGCGAATGATAATCGACACCGAAAAAGGTATCAAGCACAGCATCGTTTTTTGATGCTACTCCAAAAAAACCGCCCATTATACACCTCTTGCATAATTAAAACTAAAATTTAAACCGCAACCGAAAACTTCGTTTTTAAATTCCCGAACAATCTTCGGTCGCTTCAAAAACCGATTAAGAATTATATTTTTCTTCCGCAATCGCATTCTTTTCAAGCACTTTTGCGGTATCCGACTCACGCTTGTCGGCAAGTTTCTTTTCAAGTTCGGGTTCCGAAAGCGAAAGAATCTCAACAGCCAAAAGCGCCGCGTTCACCGCACCGTCTATGGCAACCGTCGCAACAGGTATACCCGACGGCATTTGAACCGTCGAAAGAAGTGCTTCCATACCGCCCAAATTTTGCGATTTTATCGGGATTCCGATGACAGGCAACGTTGTGTTTGCCGCTATCGCACCCGCAAGATGCGCCGCCATACCCGCAGCGGCAATAATCACGCCGAATCCGTTTTCACGGGCGTTTTCGCTGAACTGCTTCGCCTGTACGGGTGTTCTGTGGGCGGAAAAAATATGGACTTCAAAAGGAACACCGAAACTTTCAAGTGTATTTATTGCTTTTTCGATAACGGGCAAATCGCTGTCGCTGCCCATAACAATGCCGACTTTTTTCATAAAAAACATCCTTTCACGCAACATTTTACACCGACGAAAACAAAAGGGCGCACCTGTTCAAAGCGAACAAGTGTGCCCAGACGGTCGGCTCAAAGTCAAAATTCACGCCGTGAAACATTAAAAATACTTTACGGCAAATGCCTGCTCCTTTGTGGTGCTCCACAAGGCACACGGAACAAAATCCGCACCTTATCCGTCAGTTGCAAGCAAGACTTTACCCTGTAATTTTAACATTTCCGCAAATGAGTGTCAAGGCACATAAACTATAATAAAAACATATTATGCCTACGGTAATATGTTGAAAATGCTAAAGCATCAGTTTGCCTTGGTTTCACAGTACATACAACGGTAAATTCCGTTCTCTCTGTCTGCGAGTTTGAATACGTGATTTATCTCCTGCTCCGTCGTTGTGATACAACGCGGATTTTTGCATTTGATAACGTTTGTGAGTTTTTCGGGAAGTTCAACCGTAAGTTTTTCAACACGCTCACAGTTGCGAATTATGTTGATCGTTATGCCGGGGTCTACATAACCGACAACATCGAAATCAATATCGATTTCGGCATCGACTTTTATTATATCTTTTTTACCGAGTTTTTTGCTCGGCACGTTTTTGATTATCGCAACGGAACACTCCAAATTGTCAAGACCCAAAAGTTCATATATCCGCATACCTCTGCCGGCGGTAATATGATCTATAACAAAGCCGTTGGTAATGGAATCTATATTCATTTTTTTGCCTCCTCCAACAGTTTTATTATAAGTGCCATACGTATGTATTTTCCGTTAAGCACCTGTTTGAAATAGCATGCCCTGGGGTCATCATCCACCGCAACGGAAATTTCGTTGACTCTGGGAAGCGGATGCATAATACACAAATCTTTTTTGGCGTTGTGCAATTTTTTCGGTTCCAAAATGTAACTGTCCTTCAGCCTGAGGTAATCTTCCTCGTTAAAGAACCTTTCACGCTGAACACGTGTCATATAAAGAATATCGAGTTCCGGCATTACCGATTCCAAATCCGTTGTTTGCACATAGGGAATACCGTTTTTCAAAAGAATATCCTTTTTTACGTAACTCGGAAGTTTGAGTTCTTCGGGCGAGATAAGAACAACTTTGATTCCGTTGTACCTTGAAAGTGCGCTTATAAGCGAATGCACCGTTCTGCCGAATTTAAGGTCACCGCAGAAACCGATGGTCAAATTGTCGAATCCGCCTTTTTCACGGTTTATCGTAAGCAAATCCGCAAGAGTTTGTGTCGGGTGATTGTGACCGCCGTCGCCCGCATTTATAACGGGAATGCTCGCATTCTGCGCCGCAACAAGCGGTGCGCCCTCTTTCGGGTGACGCATTGCGATTATGTCGGCATAGCAACTGATTGTTTTTGCGGTATCCGCAACGCTCTCGCCTTTTGCGGCGGAAGAACTGTTTGCCTCCGAAAAGCCCAAAACACTGCCTCCGAGCTCAAGCATAGCCGCTTCAAAACTCAGTCTTGTTCTTGTTGACGGCTCAAAGAAAAGAGTCGCAAGTTTTTTGCCCTTGCATTTTTCCGAATACTTTTCGGGGTGTGCGATAATATCGTTGGCACACTCGATCAATTCGTTTAATTCTTCAACGGAAAAATCAAGAATATCAATAAGACTTCTCATATATATTATTCCTTTCGGGACTTATTCTTTTGCTCCGTTTACAGCCAAATATTTTTTGATTCTTTCAACATTCTCTTTGTTCTTTTCATCTTCTTCAAGATATTCGATTATATCGTAAACATCGACAACGGAATAAACGGGGAAACCGAATTCGTCGCTGACCTCCGCCATTGCGGATTTTTCGGTTTGACCTTTTTCTTTTCTGTCGACCATTACGAAAACGGCGGCAACTTTCACACCTTTAAGGCTCGACAAAACAGCCATACTTTCACGGATTGCGGTGCCCGCCGTAATTACATCTTCAACAATTACGACTTCTTCGCCTTCAACGGGTTTATATCCGACAAAAACACCGCCTTCGCCGTGATCTTTTTCCTCCTTACGGTTGAAAAAGAACGGAACGTCGAGCCCGTTTTTCGCCAAAGCGACCGAAACGGAAACCGCAATCGGAATGCCTTTATATGCGGGGCCGTAAAGAACGGATTTTTTGTTGCCGATTTTCTCAAAATACGCCTTGGCGTAAAATTCACCCAATTTGCATATTTGTTCGCCTGTTTTTATATCACCGGCGTTGATAAAATAAGGAATCTTTCTGCCGCTTTTGGCGGTAAAATCACCGAACTTCAAAACTCCGGCACTCTCTAAAAAAGCGATGAACTCTCTTTTGTAACTTTCCATTTTATTTTCCTCCATAGACAATTTACAATTTAATCGCAAAATTCCGCAACACAGCGGTTATATGCCGCCACGGGATCATCCGCTGCGGTGATGGGTCTTCCGACTACGATATAATCCGAACCGATTTCTTTTGCCTGTGCGGGGGTCATAACACGCTTTTGGTCACCGACATCACCATCGGCAAAACGCACACCGGGTGTGATTGTGAGAAACTCTTTTCCGCATGTTTCGTGGACTTTGCCCGCCTCAAGCGGTGAGCAAACAACACCGTCAAGACCCGCTGTTTTCGCGTTGAGTGCGTAATGCATAACGACCTTGTCGATAGGTTCTTTTATCAAAAGGTCTTTTTCCATACTTTCCTGATCCGTTGACGTAAGTTGAGTGACGGCAATAAGAAGCGGTCTTGTTCCGTCGGCACGGGTCAAGCCCTCAATTGCCTCTTTCATCATACGCACCGTGCCCGAAGCGTGAAGATTTGTGATGTCAACATCAAGCCCCGAAAGAACAGCCATTGATTTTTTAACCGTGGTGGGGATATCGTGAAGTTTAAGGTCAAGAAAAATTTTGTGACCGCGTTTTTTTATTTCACGAACAATTTGCGGTCCCTCCGCATAGAAAAGTTCCATACCGATTTTGACAAACGGTTTTCTGTCGGTAAACTTATCAAGAAATTCATACACTTTTTCAGCGCTTGCGAAATCGCATGCAACTATTACGTCTTTACCCATTATTTTACGCCTCCTATTATTTCGGAAAGATTTTTTATTCCGTATTTATCCATCACAGACGGCAAGTCGTTTATTATATCTCGGCAGGCACAGGGGTCTGTGAGGTTTGCGGCACCGACCTCAACGGCGGTGGCACCCGCAAGCATAAGTTCTATTACATCTTCGGCACTTGAAACACCGCCCATACCGACAACGGGTATGTTAACGGCATTTGCGACTTGATAAACCATACGAACGGCAACGGGGAAAATCGCATTTCCCGAAAAACCGCCCATTTTATTGGCGATGACCGGTTTTCGTGTTTTAAGATCAATACGCATACCCAACATGGTATTTATAAGACTTATTCCGTCGGCACCGGCATCTTCACACGCTTTTGCGATTGATACAATGTCGGTAACATTCGGAGAAAGTTTGATGATTACGGGTTTTTCGGTTACTTTTTTTACCGCCGCCGTCACACTCGCCGCCGCATCGGGGTCTGTGCCGAAACTCATTCCGCCACCGTGAACGTTCGGACAACTGACGTTGACTTCAAGCCAACCGACCTGTTCTTCTTTGTCGAGTTTTTCGCAAGTGTAGGCGTAATCTTCAACCGAAAATCCGCTGACATTCGCCATAACTTTTTTGTTAAAACATTTTTTCAGTTTCGGAAGTTCTTCGGAAATAACCTTTTCAACACCGGGGTTTTGAAGCCCGACGGCGTTTATCATACCCGCCGTGCATTCCGCAATACGCGGTGTCGGATTACCGAAACGCAGTTCTTTTGTTGTTCCCTTAAAAGAGAATGTACCCAACACATTTATGTCGTAAATTTCCGCAAATTCATATCCGTAACCGAAAGTACCGCTGGCGGGAATAATCGGGTTATCGAGAGTTATTCCGCAAAGGTCAACACTCAGTCTGCCCATAAAATCTCCTCCTTTTCAAGAACGGGACCGTCTTTGCAAATACGCTTGTAGCCGGTAACCGTTTTACAGGAACAGCCCATACAAGCACCGAAACCGCACCCCATACGTTCTTCAAAACTGAACTGACCGCTTGTTGCGGTTGCTTTATATACCGCCTTGAGCATCGGTTCGGGCCCGCAGGTGTAAAAATATGAATAATCCTTATCTTTCAGCGCATCCGTAACAAAACCTTTTGTTCCGTAGGAGCCGTCGACGGTCGTTACGGTAACGTCGGCACCGAGCATTTTAAATTCTTCTTCGAAGAAAATTTCGCTTTCGGTGTTAAATCCCAAAATCACGCTGACTTTTTTGCCGTCGGCAATAAGTTTTTTTGCGAGTAAATAAAGCGGAGGAACACCTACGCCACCGCCCAAAAGAACGGGATTTTCGCCCGAAAGAGCGGTATTGTAGCCGTTTCCGAGCCCTGTAAGAACGTCAAGTTCTTCCCCCTCCGTCATAGCGGCCATTTGCGCCGTTCCTTTGCCGACCGTTTTATAAACAAGCGTAAGTATGCCGTTTTCACAGTCGCAAACGGAAATCGGGCGTCTTAAATACAATCCGTTCAACTTAATGTTGACGAACTGCCCCGATGATGTGATTTCGCTCACATCACCCGAAAGTTTCATTTTGTACACATCGGATGTAAGCCGTGTGTTTTCGGTTATTTTAAAAATACTTTGTTTCATAACTTTCCTTTTTGAATTACAGTCGTCAATAATCAGGCGTCGATAGTCGAAATTGTAATCGTCGATTCCTCAAGAGCATCCAAAAGAACACGAACGGTGTCAAGGGCTGTAAATATCGTTACGTTGTTTTCGGTTGCGTAACGTCTTATCAAAATGCCGTCTGTCGTTTGGCTCTTGGAGGCTATATCCCTTGTGTTTATAACGTACGCTATGTGACCTTGACGGAGAGCATCGGCAATTTCGTCACTTCCGTCGCTGAGTTTTTTAAGCACATGGGTGCGAATGCCGTTTTCTTTAAGGTATTTTGCCGTACCGCTTGTTGCCTGTATATTGAATCCGAGGTTATAAAAACGGCGAATCAGCGGAAGTGCTTCCTCTTTGTCTTTGTCGGAAATCGTCGCAAAAACGGTACCGTAATTTTGCAGACGCATTCCCGATGCTTGAAGCGCTTTGTAAAGCGCACGGTTAAGTTTGTCATCGTAACCGATTGCCTCACCGGTTGACTTCATTTCGGGCGAAAGATAGGCATCAAGACCTCTTATTTTATTAAACGAGAAAACAGGCACTTTTACATACCAACGTTTTTTCTCCTCCGGATAAATATCGAATATTCCTTGCTCCTTAAGGCTTTTGCCCATGATGACTTCAGTCGCTATATCCGCAAGGCTGTATCCGGTTGCTTTTGAAAGGAACGGAACCGTTCTTGATGAACGCGGGTTGACCTCGATGATGTAGACGGAGTCGTTTTCGTCAACAATAAACTGAATATTGTAAAGACCGACAATACCTATTCCCAAACCGAGTTTTTTGGCGTACTGAAGAATCGTGCCTTTAACTTTATCCGATATGCTGAACGAGGGATAAACGCTTATGGAGTCACCGGAGTGAACACCGGTTCTTTCAACAAGTTCCATAATGCCGGGGATGAACACGTCTCTGCCGTCGCAAATGGCGTCGACTTCAACTTCTTTACCTTGTATGTATTTATCGACAAGAACGGGTTTATCTTCGTCGATTTCGACCGCTGTTTTAAGATAGTGGCGAAGTTGTTCTTCGTTTGCGACAATCTGCATTGCTCTGCCACCCAAAACAAAACTGGGTCTTACAAGAACGGGATAACCTATTTCGGTTGCGGCATCGACACCGTCTTGAATATTCGTAACGGCTTTGCCTTTCGGTTGAGGGATGTCGAGGCTGTTGAGAATTTTTTCAAAACTGTCTCTGTTTTCGGCACGTTCGATTGCCTCACAGTCTGTACCGATAATCTTTACGCCACGTTTCATAAGAGGTTCCGCAAGGTTTATTGCGGTTTGTCCGCCGAGAGATGTTACAACACCGTCGGGTTTTTCGTATTCGATGATATTCATAACATCTTCGGGAGTGAGCGGTTCAAAATAAAGTTTGTCGGCTGTTGTGTAGTCGGTCGAAACGGTTTCGGGGTTGTTGTTGATGATGATTGCTTCGTAGCCGGACTTTTTAATTGTTGTTACGGCGTGAACGGTCGAATAGTCGAACTCGACACCTTGACCGATACGAATGGGGCCGGCACCGATAACCACTATTTTCTTTTTATCTGTCAGTTTAGACTCGTTTTTTCCCGAATAAGAGGAATAGAAGTAGGGAATATAGGCATTTGTGTGGCAAGTGTCAACCATACGGAAATTCGGGAAAATGCCGTTGCTTTTACGGATGTTGTAAACTTCGATTTCGTCTTTATCCCAAAGTTTTGCGATAAATCTGTCACCGAAGCCCATCTTTTTTGCCTCTGCGAGAACGTCTTTATCACCGATGTTTTCTTTGAGTTTGTTTTCCATATCGACGATTTTCTTCAAAGAGAGGAGGAAATATTCGGTTATTTGTGTTATTTCATGAAGTTTTTGAGTCGGCACACCGTGACGTATAAGTTCCGTAACCGCAAAAATGCTGTCATCTTTAAAGTCTTTGATATACTCAAAAAGTTCTTCGTCGGTCATACCGTCGAATTTCGGAAGATAGAAATGATATGCACCCGTTTCAAGAGAACGAACAGATTTAAGGAGACATTCTTCAAGATTTGAGCCGATGCCCATTACCTCACCCGTCGCTTTCATCTGAGTGCCGAGAGTATTGGCGGCGGAGGCGAATTTATCGAACGGGAAACGTGGAAGTTTTGCGACGATATAATCAAGCGAAGGCTCAAACGCCGCTGTGGTGTTGGCGATTGCGATGTCTTCAAGAGCCATACCGACGGCAATCTTCGCCGTAACACGTGCAATGGGATAACCGCTCGCTTTCGATGCGAGTGCCGAAGAACGTGAAACTCTGGGATTTACCTCGATAAGGAAATATTCGCTTGTTTCGGGATTAAGAGCAAACTGTACATTACATCCGCCCTCGATTTTGAGTTCTCGAATTATTTTAATGGCACTGTCATTGAGCATTTTAAGGTCGTGGGAGTTAAGCGTGAGTATAGGTGCAACAACAAGTGAGTCACCCGTATGAACGCCGACGGGGTCTATGTTTTCCATACCGCAGATCGTTATTGCGTGGTCGTTTGAGTCACGCATAACTTCAAATTCGATTTCCTTGTAACCTTTGACGCTCTTTTCGATAAGAGCCTGATGAACGGGCGAAAGTTTGAATGCGTTTGTGCCTATTTCGATAAGTTCTTCTTTATCGGAGGCAAAACCGCCGCCCGTACCGCCCAACGTAAATGCGGGACGTACAACAACGGGGTATCCTATTCTTTCGGCAGCTTCTATCGCTTCGTCGAGATTATATGTGATTTCCGACGGGATCGTCGGTTCGCCTATGGACTGACAAAGTTCCTTGAAAAGTTCACGGTCTTCGGCACGTTCGATACTTTCACTGCTTGTGCCGAGAAGTTCAACACCGCATTCTTTGAGTATCCCTTTCTTTTCAAGTTGCATGGCGAGGTTAAGCCCCGTTTGACCGCCGATTCCGGGAACGATCGCATCGGGTCTTTCATACCTCAAAATCTTCGCAACATATTCCAATGTAAGCGGTTCCATATAGACCTTGTCGGCGATTGAAGTGTCCGTCATAATTGTTGCGGGGTTTGAGTTTGCGAGAATTACTTCATACCCTTCCTCTTTAAGAGCGAGGCACGCCTGTGTGCCGGCATAGTCGAATTCCGCCGCCTGACCTATAACGATAGGCCCCGAACCGATAATCAAAACTTTTTTAATGTCTGTTCTCTTTGCCATACGAGAAGCCTCCTATATATATCAATTCAATTATTAACCTTATTTTTTGTAAACGGCTTTGCCGTCGCACACCGTAAGCAAACACTCGCCGTATACGGGCATTCCGTCGAACGGTGTTGACCTGCCTTTAGACAGAAATGCGTTTGAGTTCACGCACGACATTTTGCCGATATCCCACACCGTATAATCCGTTCCCAAAGGAATACCGAACCTTTTACGCGGATTGACCGCCAAAAGGTCGGTCAGTTTTTCGAGGGATATAATCCCCGTTTTCACAAAATTCGTATACATAACGGAAAACGCCGTTTCAAGACCGGTTATTCCGAATGCGCTTTTTTCAAGACCGTGACTTTTTTCTTCGGCGGAATGCGGTGCGTGGTCGGTTGCTATCATATCGACGGTGCCGTCCGCTACCCCTTCGGCAAGACTGAGCCTATCCGCTTCGGAACGCAACGGCGGATTCATTTTGAAATTACCGCTTTCCTCCAAATCGCCGTCATCGAGAACAAGGTAATGCGGAGCCGTTTCGCAAGTTACATCAAGACCCTCCGCCTTTGCTTTTTTGATGAGTTCGACGCTTTCTTTTGTCGAAATATGGCAAACATGATATTTGCATCCTGTTTCTTTCACAAGGCGTAAATCCCTCGCAATGGGCCCCCACTCGCTTTCGGAACATATCCCTTTATGACCGTGTTTCGAGGCGTATTCGCCGTCGTGAATGTACCCTCCGAAAAGAAGCGAATTATCTTCGCAATGGGCAACGATTATTTTGCCCAACCGCTTCGCCTCCGTCATTGCCTCACGCATAAGTGACTCGCTTTGAACACCTCTGCCGTCGTCGGAAAACGCAATACACCGTTCCGCCAGATTTTTCATATCGGAAAGAGTTTCACCTTTTTGACCGACCGTAATCGATGCATACGGATAAACATTAACGGTGGCGCTGTTTTTTATGATATCCCTTTGCATTTCGAGATTTTCGACGCTGTCGGGAACGGGGTTCAGGTTGGGCATCGTGCAAACCGCCGTATACCCACCGTGAGCGGCGGCATCGCACCCCGTTTTCACCGTTTCTTTATAAGAAAAACCCGGCTCGCGAAAATGCACATGCACATCGCAAAAACCGGGAAAAACAACATATTCCGAAGAATTATAAACGGAAAGGTCCGAAAAAGAAGTCAACTGTGCCGCAACATTCGGATAAAACGTTCCGAATTCTTTTTTTGTTGCAGCGGTGTTAATTATTTCAGCCTTTAATTGCGTATTCATAGAAAACCCTTTCATATTAAAAAAAGCCCTGCTCAACGGCAAGACTCGAACACACAAAAGCACCGATACGGCAGAACCGTATCACAATGAATTTATATCCGACCTTGCCGATATCTCGTACCGTCTTAAAGATCTTAAATATGATACCAAATATGTCTGTTTTTGTCAATAGAAATAACATCTTTTAACGCCGAAAACAACAGATGTTTTAAGGGCGTTTTTTTGTGTTTTTTTGTCAATTATCACCAAATGACGCAACCAACAAAAATCAGCCGTACCGTTTTTTGTAATTTTAACCAAAAGTGTACTTCTTTTTTTGGCATCTCGAAAAAACGTTGGATATTGAATATATCTTTCTTATGTTATAAAATGTAATAATAAAGCACAAATTTCAAGGCGGTGGCAAATTGGGAAACAAAACTTATATCCGCACATTTCAAAAAGGCTTCAACTATTCCCAAGACGGGCCGGGCAACCGTCTTGTGTACCACCTGTCCGGTTGCAACCTTAAATGCCCGTGGTGTTCAAACCCGGAGGGGTTACGCATAACCGACGGCACCGCCGAAACCGATATCGACGACATAGTAAAAGAAGTTCTCGGTGCACGCATGATGTTCATTGACGGAGGCGGTGTAACTCTTACCGGCGGTGAAGTGACCTGCCAAAAAGAAGCCGTTTTAACTCTTTTGAAAAAGTTGAAAGAAAACAACATCAACACCTGCATAGAAACGAATGTTTCCGTGCCCGATTGCGAAGAAATCTTCGACACCGTCGATTATATGATAGCCGACTTCAAATCGCCCGACGGAAACGCACTCGCAAGTGTTGTCGGTGCCGATATATCCGTTATAAAGAGCAATCTTCTTTACCGTGCCGAAACGGGCAAACCGCTCCTCGTGAGAGTTCCGCTCGTTCACTTTTTCAACTGCGGTGAAAAAAACGCCCGTGAGTTCGGCGAATTTTTTTCGGAAATCAACCGAAAAGGCAACGGCAATGTCAGTTTCGAAATACTGACCTATCACGAATACGGCAAAGAAAAATACGCAAAACTCGGTATGGAATACACCGTCACCGACGGTGATGTTTCCGAAAGCGACGTGCGGTTGCTGTTATCGGAACTTAAAAACAAAAATCTGAAAATAATCAACACATGAGGTGATTATCATGTACAAATTCGACCCCGTAAAAACAACCGAATCCGCAAAACTTCTTTTCAAAGAAGAACGTGCGATAAACCATCTTGAGGGATGGTTTATCATGAAAGAAACGGAGCAAAAAAAAGACGCCGAATTCAAATCCCTCCCACCGATGAGAAGGGCTGCGGAAAAGTTCCGCGAAGCGGTTAAAACGTTGCCGTTGAGCATAAGCGACAACGCTGTTTTCGCCGGCACTCAGCGTGATGCTTTCGCAAGAAGTTACGCACTCATAAACCCGTCATTCCGCGTTGAAACTTTTGCGGGATACTGTGACCCCACGGCTGTTTACGACGACATCGACCCCACCGAGAAATTCACACGTGAGCGTATTGATGCTTTAAGGGAACTCGACAAGGAAACCGATTACGTCAAATCGCTCACCGCCGTTTACGACAGTTGCGAAGACCTTACGGGTGAGGTTGCGTTTTTTATAGAGCAGGTCACGGGGCATCTTATTCCCGATATGCGCTACGCCTTAAAATACGGCGTGAAAAAGATGCTCGCCGATATTGAAGAAAAACAAAAAACGGCAAGTGCCGAACAGTACGAAAACTACGAGGCGATGAAAACCGCACTCGACTGTGCGTTGATTCTCGCAAAGCGTTACAAATCAATAGCCGACGAAAAACTTCTTGACGCCTGCGGTGAAAGGAAAGAACAACTTCGGCTTCTTTCCGACACACTTTCGAAAGTCCCCGAAAACGGTGCCGAAACTTTCTTCGAAGCGTTGCAGAGTTTTATTCTTCTTTGGGAAACGATGTGTCTTGAGCAGGCACCCAATCCTTTTGCTTTCTCGGTCGGTAACGCCGACAGGATCTTTGAACCATACCGTTCTCACGACGGGCTCACCCGTGAGGAAACAGCCTCGCTTTTCAAACATTTTCTTGTGTTTTTCAACGTTGCCGACAGAAGTTGGGCAATATCGCAAAACCTTATCGTCAGCGGGCGTGACAAAGACGGCAACGACCTTACAAACGACTCCACATATGCTCTGCTTGACGCATATTACGATATGAATTTGCCTCAACCCATTCTTTCCGTTAAACTCCACAAAAACACACCTCAAAAACTTTACGAAGAACTCGGCAAATTTCTGTTCACTCCCGGTTGCCTTACACCGTCGTTTTTCAACGATGACTCGTTATTTGAAGTTTTGCCCGCAGCCGGCATAGATATCGACGATGTTGTCGACACCTCAATCGCCGGATGTCAAGAACCGCTTATTATGGGTAAAGACAACGGGAATACCACAAACAGTTGGTTTAACCTCGGCAAAATTCTCGAACTCACGCTGAACAACGGCTATTCAACCGTCACCGGCAAAAAGATAGGAACGGTCTGTGAGGAAGCCGATGCCCTCACCGCTTTGAAAAATATCCGTGAACGTTTTTACAAAAACGCACAGTATTTTTGCGATGAAATGGTAAAAGCCGCAAACGGTACTTGCCGTGCGATATCGCATCTTCCCGTGCCGTTTTTAAGTACGCTTATGGGCGGTATCGACAGCGGTTACGACACTCGTGACACAGTCCACCAAGGCACAAAATACAACGGCAGCGGATGTCTTATTCACGGAACAAGTGTTGTTGCCGACTCTTTCATTGCGATTGACAGGCTTTTGGAAGAACGTCCCGAAGATGCCGAAAACCTTTTGGATGCCTTAAAAAACAATTTCGAAGGTTACGAAGAACTTCGTGATTTCCTTCTCGATGCGCCCAAATTCGGCAACAATATTGAAAAAGTTGACCGTGAAACAGCCGAACTCACCTCAAAAATCGCAGATATGGTTCGTGCGCAAAAGAATTATCTCGGCAACAATTTCCGTCCCGATTTTTCAACACCGTCAACACATCTTCTTTACGGTTATTGGGTCGGTGCGCTTCCCTGCGGACGCAAATCACGTGATATGCTCAACTACGGTGTAGACCCGCTTTACGGCGAGGCACAAAACGGTCTCGGTTTCAGAACGCTTTCGCTTATGAAACTGCCCTTTATTAAAATGTGTGGCGGTTACGCCTCTCACTTCGGTATAGACCCGAAATATTTTGTCGGCAAAGATTATGACACAAAAGGTATTGAATTCCGTGATAAAGTCATTAAACCCCTGTTCTTCAACGAACTCAACACAAACACATCGCCGTTCTACCTTTATGTTAACGTAACAACCGCCGAAATACTCAAAAAAGTTCTTGCCGAACCCGAAAAATACGCACCCTCCGGTGTTTATATCATGCGTATTCACGGAACTTTCGTCAACTTCCTCGACCTATCCCCCGCAATCCAACAGGACATCATCCGCCGTCTTGATCCGGCGTCAACAAACATCGGGTGCTGAATATGAATATTTTGGGAATTGATATAGGTACCACCACGGTTACCTGTCTTATATTGGATACAAACAAAAAAACCGTTTCGAAAAGCCGTACTTTAAAAAACGACAGTTTCGTTAACGGTGACCCGTTCGAAAAACTTCAAGACCCCGACCGCATAATCGACACCGTTAAAACAGCGGTAAAAGACGTATGTGCCGATATAACGCCCGATGCCGTCGGCGTTACGGGGCAAATGCACGGCATACTTTATCTTGACAAAAACAACAAGCCCTGCTCCCCTCTTATGATTTGGCAGGACGAACGAGGTAACGAAATTTACAAAAACGGCGAAACATACGCCGAATATCTCACAAAAACCACGGGGATAAAAGCCGCCTCCGGCTTCGGGCTCACAACTCATTTTTACAATACCGTAAACAAAAAAGTGCCCGAAAACGCAGTTATGCTTTCAACCGTGCACGATTATCTTGTCGGTATTCTTACCGGCAAAAAGCCGATAACACATTCAAGCGATGCGGCAAGTTTGGGATTTTTCGATTTAAAAAATCTGTGTTTTTCCGACATCGCCCTCCAAAAAGTCGGCATAGATAAAAGTTTTCTTCCCGAAGTTATAACGGGAACTTCGCAAGCGGGAACAACCGACTGTGATTTTCTTCCCGACGGAATACCCGTCGGTGTTGCCATAGGCGACAATCAGGCAAGTTTTTTCGGCTCGGTTGCGGAACCGAAAAAATCAGTACTCGCAAACGTCGGAACAGGCAGTCAAATATCATTCGTAACGACCGACACGGTCGCACCGCCGTGCGGTGAAATACGGCCGTTGACACAGAACGATTATCTTTTTGTCGGCTCGTCACTTTGCGGCGGCAGAGCGTACGCAATACTCAAAAACTTCTTTTCTTTGTGTGCCGATATGCTTGACGGCGATAAAGATAATTTGTATGAAAAAATGGATAAACTTTCGGAAAACATTTTTTCCGAAACAGATGGGCTCACGGTTAACTGTGAGTTTTGCGGAACTCGTGAAGATCCTTTCAAACGGGGAATCATCGAAAATATCGGTGCCGACAATTTCACGCCGGAAAAACTCATTTGCGGGGTGCTTAAAGGCGTTTGCGGTGAACTGAAATCGATGTATCTTGACGCTTCGGCTCTTTTGGATTTTGCACCCGAAAAACTTGTATGCTCCGGCAACGGTTTAAGGAAAAGCCGAATTTGGCGTGAAGTTTTCAGCCGTGATTTCGGGCTTCCCGCCGAACTGCCTCTCCACTCGGAAGAAGCCGCGGTCGGCGCATGCGTTTTCACGTGTGCCGCAACGGGAATTTTTGAAAATATTAAGGCATCGCAAGATGCACTTTTGAGGTGACAACTTATGGATAAAGTAAAATTAGCATCACAACCCGTATTTTTCGAAAAAAACAGAGTTTTCAGAGTCTACACTGGCGGAAAACTATTTGCCGATTTCTTCGGTGATGACAGCGAAGACGGTTTTCATCCCGAAGAATGGATATGTTCTTCAACGAAGGCACTCAACAAAGTTTGCACCGATCCCTTTGAAGGTCTTTCCGTAATAAAGGGCACGGATGTGCATTTAAACGAACTTATCGAAGAACAAAAAGACCTTATGTTGGGTGAAAAAAGGCAAGGTTTGGATGTCCTCGTAAAAGCACTCGATTCCGCAATAAGACTGCCCGTACAGGCTCATCCCGACAAAACATTTTCACAAAAATATTTCAACTCCGATTTCGGAAAAGCCGAATCTTGGCTTGTCCTCGCAACACGTGAGGGTGCTTCGATTTACTTCGGATTCAAAGACGGCGTTACAAAAGAAGAATTTGAAAAAGCGGTTGAAGATGCCGAAACCGACAAAACCGCTATGGAAAGACTTTTGAATAAAATCCCCGTAAAACCCGGCGATGTTTACTTCATCCCCGCAAAAGCTGTTCACGCCATAGGTTACGGTTGCCTTATTCTCGAAGTGCAGGAACCCACCGATTTCACAATTCAGCCCGAACGCTGGTGCGGTGATTACAAATTATCCGAACACGAAATGTATTTAACTCTCGAAAAACAAACCGCATTAAGCGTTTTCGATTATTCTTATAATCTTGAAAAAGTTCAAAACGAATGCAAAAAAACGCCGAAAACGATTTATGAAAACAGCGGTTGCAAAAAAGAGTCACTCATCGGCAAAGAAGATACGCCTTGTTTCGGTGTTGAACGCTATATCGTCAACGGTGGCGAAACTGAAAAACTCCCCGCACCGTGCATATATGTTGTCACCGAAGGTGACGGAAAACTCGTGGGTGACGGTTACGAAAAAGCACTCAAAAAAGGCGATTACTTCTTTATGCCCTACTCCTGCAAAGATAAATACACCGTGCTCGCCGACGGCAACCTTACACTTGCCGCCTGTTTGCCTCCGGAGGTTATTTAATGATTGAAAAAAATTCAAACGGCAACTCGGCACCTGCCGAAATACTTGTGAATTTCCCCGAAAGCCTTTCGGGGTATTCCGACGATGAGAAGTGCAAAATCATCGGCGATGCCGCCGAAAATTTTATGAATTCCGGCTCTCGAACCGACCTAATTCACGCACAAAGTATTTTGGTCTATGCAACACAGCACTTTTTCGGCGTTGAAGACTCAAACAGTAAAGCATTGGTTTACTACCGTCTTGGGAAACTTTACGAATTTTATCAAAAAGATTATGTCAAGGCGTATACAGCTTACAAAAAATATGAACTTAACAACACCGTATATTCGGGTGTGCATTCGATTCTTCTCCGTGTGATTTTGCTCAGAGATAACTTCGTTTATTCCGAAGAAGCGGAAAAAGAATTAAAACTCAGTTACGGCGAAACCGATTTGGGGTTACGCCGTGACAGAATTTATGAAAACATAGGTTCTCTTATTGTTGCCCGAAAAGAAGGCAACACCGAACTTTCGGAAAAACTCGTAAAGCGCATACGGGCAATCGTCAAAGCGGATCGGCTCTTTTTCCTTGATGCGGTGTTTAAAAAAGACAGCGTTCCCGATTCTTTAAACCCGCCTCAAAAGTTACTTGATTTTGTGAACGCTCTTGAATCGGAAAAACCGAAAGAATAAACCTATAAAAAGACTTAATCCCCCGCCTAAGCGGGGGATTAAATCTTTGGAAAGAGAAAATGAAATGATTAAGCAATCAAAATGTCTATACTTTATATAACATATCAATATTGCATCAATTTCACAACTTTGTAAACAAATTGTGAACAAATCATTTTTTTCGTTTTTTTATTCACTTCGACGATACAAACAGTTTTCCGTTTTCATAATCGACCTCAAGTGTTGCACCGGGTTCGATGTCTTCTTCGATAATTTTTCTCGCAAGCAAAGTTTCAAGTGTAGATTGCATAAATCTTTTCAGCGGTCTTGCGCCCATTGAAACATCGAAACCTTCGTCAACAAGATAATTTTTTGCACTGTCGGAAAGTGTGATATTCAACTGTTTTTCGTTAAGACGTTTTGAAAGTTCCGCCAAAAGAAGGTCTGCAATATTCAAAACATTTTCTTTAGTCAAGGGCTTAAAGAAGATAATTTCGTCAAGTCTGTTGAGAAATTCCGGTCTGAAACTGCGTTTTAAAAGAAGTTCGACGTTCCTTCTCGCTTCTTCGTTTATATTGCCGTCGTCACCGATGCCGTCGAGTATTATATCCGAACCGAGATTCGAAGTTAAAATAATAATCGTGTTTTTAAAATCAACGGTTCTGCCACGGCTGTCGGTGATTCTTCCGTCGTCAAGCACCTGCAACAGAATATTGAAAACATCGGGATGGGCTTTTTCGACTTCATCGAACAAAACGACCGAATAAGGTCTTCTTCTCACGGCTTCGGTAAGTTGACCGCCCTCGTCATAGCCGACATATCCGGGAGGCGCACCGATAAGGCGTGAAACGGAATATTTTTCCATATATTCGCTCATATCGATTCTCACCATTGCTTTTTCATCATCGAAAAGTGCCTGTGCGAGTGATTTTGCGAGTTCGGTTTTGCCGACACCCGTGGGGCCCAAAAACAGGAATGAACCGGTAGGTCTTTTCGGATCCTGTATGCCCGCTCTTGAGCGAAGTATCGCATCGCTGACTTTTTCGACCGCCTCGTTTTGACCTACAACACGTTTATGCAAAATACCCTCTAAGCCGAGAAGTTTTTCACGTTCGCTTTCAACAAGTTTTGAAACGGGTATACCTGTCCAGCCGGCAACGATTCGTGCGATTTCGTCATCCGTTACCCTGTCACGAAGCAGTGTTGTTTTACTGCGATTTTCACTGTTTTTTTCGGCTTCTTCAAGCGCCTTTTTCAACGGCGGAAGTTTTCCG
The DNA here is from genome assembly GCA_964408605.1 of uncultured Eubacteriales bacterium. GTDB lineage: Bacteria > Bacillota > Clostridia > Oscillospirales > Acutalibacteraceae > DTU089. The sequence goes on along the minus strand of CAYPAB010000001.1, from coordinate 18,637 downwards.
TATTTGAGTTCCGCCGCTTTCGAAAGGTCGTAAGCGTTCTCCGCTTTTTCGATTTGAGCATTCACCGAGTCGATTTCTTCACGTATACGCTGTACTTTATTGATAGACTCTTTCTCGCCTTCCCACTTGACTTTCATTCCGTTAAACTCATCACGAAGTGACGAAAGTTCCTTTTTGATTTCCGCAAGATGCTCCAATGAAATTTTGTCGGTTTCCTTTTTCAATGCCGCTTCTTCAATTTCAAGTTGCATAATTTTACGTGATATCTCGTCAAGTTCCGTGGGCATCGAGTTCATTTCCGTCTTTATGAGGGCACACGCCTCATCAACAAGGTCGATTGCCTTATCGGGCAAAAACCTGTCGGAAATATATCTGTTTGAAAGCACCGCCGCACTTATAAGCGCACTGTCCTGAATTTTCACGCCGTGATATATTTCATAGCGTTCTTTAAGACCACGCAGTATCGCAACGGTATCTTCAACAGTCGGTTCGGGCACCATAACAGGTTGAAAACGTCTTTCGAGAGCCGCATCTTTTTCAATATACTGTCGGTACTCGTTAAGCGTTGTTGCGCCTATGCAGTGAAGTTCACCACGTGCGAGCAGGGGTTTTAAAAGGTTTCCGGCATCCATTGCGCCGTCGCCCTTACCCGCCCCGACAACAAGATGCAATTCGTCTATAAAAAGAATTATATCGCCGTTGCTTTTTTGCACTTCGTTCAGAACCGCTTTCAGTCTTTCCTCAAATTCACCGCGATATTTAGCACCCGCAACAAGAGCACCCATATCGAGCGAAAAGACCGATTTGTTTTTAAGATTTTCGGGAACATCCTCTTTAACTATTCTGAGGGCAAGCCCCTCGGCGATTGCTGTTTTTCCGACGCCGGGTTCACCTATTAAGCAAGGGTTGTTTTTTGTTTTTCTCGAAAGTATGCGTATAACGTTTCGAATCTCGTCATCTCTGCCGATTACGGGATCAAGTTTCCTCTCACGGGCAAGTGCCACCAAATCTCTGCCGTATTTATTAAGAACGTCGTAAGTATCTTCGGGGTCTTCGCTTCTGACGTTACTGTTTCCGCGCACATCTTTCAAAACTTTCAAAAAACCGTTTTTCGTGATGCCAAACAATTCGAATATTTTTTTGATTTCGGGCGACATATGTTCGAAAATGCCGAGCATAAGGTGTTCGACGGAAATATAATCGTCTTTCATATAATCCGCCTGTTTTTCCGCCTCGCTCAAAGCCTCGGAAAGTTCGTTTGAAACAAAAGTATCTCCGCCCGAAACTTTCGGAAGACCCGAAATCACATTTTCCGTTTCGCAAATCAAAGCATCGCAGTCACCCGTCAACTTATCTGCCATACCGCTTATAAGACCGTCTTGCTGTTTTAAAAGTGCAAGAAGCAAATGCACCTGCTTTAACTCGCCGTTACCGAATTCACGGGCAATGGACTGTGCCGAATTGACAGCCTCAATGCTTTTGCGTGTAAACTTCTGAAAATTCATACAGACACACTCCTTTTTTATTTTCTGTTAAGAGTATACCCCCATATTTTATATTCTGTATTAACATTTTATGAACAAAATGTTAATGTTAGCACTCTGTTCAGCCGAGTGCTAATTTAACTTTTTCGAGTGACTTTTTACGCATAATATGTTAATATATATAAGCAAAATATTTTCACACACGGTTTCGGCCGTATTATGATTTTACACAAAGGAAGGTACCATGGATATTTTAAAAACTCTCTGCTCCGAATTTGAAGTGAGCGAACCGCATATAAAAAACATCGTCGAACTTATCGACGACGGCAACACAATCCCCTTTATCGCACGTTACAGAAAGGAAATGACCGGCTCCTGTGACGACCAAAAACTTCGTGACATCAACGACCGTTTGACTTACCTCAGAAATTTGGAAAAACGCAAAGAAGAAGTCATATCGTCGATCGAGGAACAAGGCAAAATGACCGACGAAATATCCGTCGCAATAGCGTCGGCGGTGACTTTGGCTGAGGTTGAGGATATTTACCGTCCGTACAAGCAAAAACGCAAAACTCGTGCCTCCGTCGCCAAAGAAAAAGGCTTGCAACCTTTAGCCGACCTTCTTTTCTCATTCACCTTAAAAGGTACGGATTTAAGCGAAGTTGCCGAAGATTACGTTGACCCCGAAAAAGGCGTCGAAACAGTCGAAGACGCCCTCCAAGGTGCTTCCGACATTATAGCCGAAACCGTTTCGGACTCGCCCGATGCCCGAAAAGTCCTCAAAGACCTCATATCGAAGCGTGGTCTTGTTAAATCCGTTGCCAAAACGGAAGATGACAGCGTTTACGCCATGTATTACGACTACTCAGAACCCGTTGCGAAAATACCCTCACACAGAATTCTTGCCATCAACAGAGGCGAAAAAGAGGGATTTTTGAAAGTAACCGTCGAAGTTGAAGAAGAAACGGCAATTTCGCTTTTAAATCAACTTTTTGTTAAAGAAGGAAGTTCATCAACGGAATTTTGCAAAACGGCAATTTGCGACAGTTATTCAAGGCTCATACTCCCCTCGCTCGAAAGAGAAACCCGAAGCAACCTTACCGACAAAGCCGACGAACAAGCCATCAAAATGTTCGGTAGCAACCTAAAACCCCTTTTGATGCAACCGCCGATAAAGAACAAAACCGTTTTAGCGGTTGACCCCGCATACAGAACGGGATGCAAACTCGCCGTTGTTGACGGCAGCAGCCGTGTGCTTTACACAGGCGTTATTTTTCCAACGCCACCGCAATCGAAAATCGAAGAATCCGAAAAGCGAGTTCTCGACCTTATCGGCAAATACGACATCGACTGCATTTCAATAGGCAACGGTACCGCAAGCAAAGAAAGTGAAATTTTTATTGCAAACACAATCAAAAAATCGACTCGACCCGTTTCCTATATGGTTGTGAACGAAGCCGGTGCTTCGGTTTACTCCGCTTCAAAACTCGGTGCGGAAGAATTCCCCGATTTTGATGTTTCCGTTCGCTCGGCGGTATCCATAGCAAGACGTTTGCAAGACCCTCTTTCGGAACTTGTAAAAATCGAACCGAAAAGCATCGGCGTCGGTCAGTATCAACACGATGTGCCTCCGGCAAGGCTTGAGGATTCGCTTTGCGGAGTTGTCGAAGACTGTGTTAACTCCGTCGGCGTTGACCTCAACACCGCCTCTGTTTCGCTTCTCAAATACGTTGCCGGAATAGGCTCGTCGACCGCCAAAAACATTGTCGCTTACAGAGAAGAAAACGGTGCTTTTTCAAGCAGAACCGAACTCAAAAAAGTCAAAGGTCTCGGCCCGAAAGCGTTTCGTCAATGTGCCGGATTTTTAAGGATCCCGAAGGGCAAAACCGCCCTCGACAACACAGGCGTTCATCCCGAAAGTTATGATGCGGCAAAAAAACTTTTGGAACTTTTCGGATATTCGCAAAAAGACGTTTCCGAACAGGGCGCCGTCGGAATCGCAACCAAAGTCAAAGAACACGGCATAGTGAAAGTCGCCGAAGAATGCGATATAGGTGTGCCGACACTTAACGATATCATAGCCGAACTTGAAAAACCCGGCAGAGATATCCGTGACGAACTCCCGAAGCCGATGCTTCGCACCGATGTAATGGATATGAGCGATCTCAAAGAAGGCATGGAACTCACGGGGACTGTTCGCAATGTTATCGATTTCGGTGTTTTTGTCGATATCGGCGTTCATCAAGACGGATTGGTTCACATTTCGCAAATATGCAACCGATTCATAAAGCATCCGTCGGAAGTGTTAAAAGTCGGCGAAGTTGTCAAGGTCAAAGTATTATCGGTAGACACACAGAAAAAACGTATTTCTTTGTCGATGAAAGACGTGCAATAATATGTTCTCAACAACTTTACAAACACAATTCTTTATGGTATAATTTATCGAATAATAATGAATGCGAGGTACTCAACCGTGCTTGAACTCAACAACGCTCTTGAACTTATTTTAAAAGGTATCGAAGGTCAACTCACCGAATTAGGTTTTGAAGTTGATTATCCCGACGGCATCAGACCTCCCGAACTTCCTGTTTCAACAGTCGGAAGCAAATCGGTTATTATGTACCGCGGTGAAAAAGGCCGTGTCCGTTTGGAACTCAACGGCGACAAACTTGCTCTTTTTTGCGCACGTGCCGACGAGAGCGACACTCCCGATGACGATATGAAACGTGCCTCACTGTCGCTTCTTGACCTTGAAACATTCGACGAAAAAGACATCAAATTCATTTGCGAAGAATACAACGAAACTTTCGACAAAACTTTTTCGGGTAAGCCGTTGCACAGTGGCAAAAAAATGCCGACTCCCGTTTCGAGAACGCAAGCCAAAAGCGGTGCAATGTCATACGATGCAAACACTTTGGGAAGCCGTTTTTCTACAATTTACCCCGAACTTCGTGATGAATACAAAAACAATGTTGACACCTACGGCGAATTTCTTGCCGAAGACTTTTTCGTCAATCACGGAAACGCATTTGTAATTAAAACATTGCGTGAAAACGACAAAGTTAAAATGCGTAAACTTTTCAATTTACTCAACGATATTTACGAAAACGGCACAAACGACACACAAAGTCTTGTTGCGGTCACAATACTCGGAAGTTCCATTGCGGCAAACCCCGAACTTCTTGAAAATGCCTCCGAGTATTTCAGCGACACGATGTCGGAACCCGTAAACGAAATAATCACCTACCTCAAAAAGAGCAAAAGTGCAAGAATGCGTCTTGAAAACCCGCCCGTTTACAAACCGAAAAAGCAAAAGAAAAAAGGTCTTTTTTCTTCGATGATGGGCATGTAATTTGAGTTAATTGGAGTGATATTTATGTTTTATTCGGAATGGATGTCTTACATTAAAGACGATGTCAAAATGACAAAACTCATAGTCCCCGGAGCGCACAACGCCGGCACATACGGAATGCGTGACCTTGCAAGATGTCAAAACGACAATGTCCTTACGCAGTTTAAATACGGTATGCGTCAATTCTGTTTGCGTCTTAACACCGACAGAAAAGGCAACATTGTATTGGCTCACGGAATTACAAACGGCGACTTGTTTGAGAATGCCCTGAAGCACCTCAAAACCGCCCTTGACGAAAACCCGACTGAAATTTTGCTTTTGGATATCCGTGAATATTATCCGCAAAAATTCGGCCCTATCACTATAAAATACAAAGCAGACCCCAAAAAAGTCGATGCTCTGCTTGAGAAATACCTTTCCCCCGAAAAGAACGCTTATTGCGACTTCAAACATATCAGCGAAGTCACAATCGGTGATATCAGAAAAGCCGGCAAGCGTTTTATACTGATAAACGATAACGAAGATTACAAATACAGCAAAAACTGTGAAGTAAATCTCCCGTGGGAAAAGCAGGTCAACGGCAATTACGCCGAGGCGTTTGCGCACGAAACACTCCGTTTCTTCGATGACTACCCCACCAACGGACTTTATTGGTTCCAAACTCAACAAACGCCCAACTTCGGCACTCCCATCGGATTAACAAAACCCGAAAAACTCGACAAAGAAGTTCGTATGTATTTTAAAGATATCATAACGGGTATTGAAAACAATCCCTACTACCTTGAAAGTGCAAATATAATCGCCGGTGACTTTATGACCGAAGATTATATGAAGTCGAAACTCATACTCAACTTGAACCTTTTAAAAGGGAATGTTCGTGAGGATCTTTGCGAACAGTACAAAGACGGTTTAAATTCGGTTTCCTGATATTTAATATTTGCAATAAATCGTGCTGTGAAACACAAGTTTTCACAGCACGATTTTAATATACATATTTATTATATCGAATTTTTTAAAACCTCTGAAATTCAAAATTCGTCAAAAAACAATCGAGGCTCAAAAGAGCCTCGATCAATTCATATCATTATTCAACGAACTTGCGATTTCGTTTATTAAAGAATTTCTTTTTTCTTGCGTGTAAGAACGAATGCAGCACTCGCCGCTACACAAACCGTTGCCGCAAGAGCGACACCCATATCGCCTGTTTTTTCGGAACTTGAAGAAGAACCCGCTGCAGTTGTGGAAGCGGAACCGTCAACACCGCCCGCGGCGGTTGTAGCGACAGCGTTTGTGGTTTTATCTCCACCGCCGTTTATGAGACCCATAATAAACTCGATGATTTTATTAAGGATATCCTCAAAAGAACTGAAATCAAGACCGAGACTGCTGAGAATTTCTTGGAACAATTCGGAAATATCAACATCGCCGTCAACAAGTTGTTCGATGATATCGGTAAGTTCGGCATTACCGAGCATATTGGCGATAGCATCGGCGAAATCGGCGAATGTAACACCGTTGCCCGCAAGAAGGTCACGGATTATTTGAAGAAGTTTGTTGATGTCGGAAGCATCTGTTTCGCCTTCTTCGGCATCTGTTACCGGTGCGGTTGTTGCCGGAGGTGTATCGGCGGGGAAATTGAAGTTCAGCACTCTGTTTTCGTAAAGAACCGTTTTTGTAACATCGTTATTGTCGTTGCCGTCTTCCGTGCGGAATTCGTCGATGTACAAATTCAAAGAGGTCTGTGTTTTTGAAGTGTCGAGAACATTGAATGTTATGAAGACAAGATCTCTTGATTGGTTTTTGGAAACACCGCTGTTAGATGCCCAAGCCATTGTGTACTGATTGTCGGAACCGGATTTAAGACCGGAAACAAACAGACCGTTGAAGTTGGGAACGGCATTGCCCTCGGCATCGACAGTACCAGCCAAGCCGGCTTTCGCAACGCTGAGAACCGCGGGGTCGAACTCGAAATACAAATTCATACCGACAAGTTTTTGAATGCCTTTCGGCGCTTTAACGACAACCGTAAAAGTTGTTGTTGTGACGGAAGCAACCTGACCGGCTGTTTCGGAATAGTTGCCCTCGGTGACTCTTGTGGCGAGTTCGGGACCTGCAGCCGCAATGCTCATCGGTGCAATGCTGATGCACACGAGAAGTGCGGAAAGAAAAATCGCAAGAACTTTCTTCATTAATATCTTCCTTTACATGAAATTGGGTATAACCCTATGCTAACGCGTGGGCATAGATATAGCAACACTTATAGCCTAAAAAGATTATAGTACAAACGCCGTTGAATGTCAACAGATAATTTTGTTTTTGATGACATCTTTTTTGCATACGGAAACAGTATATTTTGTTTAAACATCCGCGATATTATGCGGTTTTAACGTCACTTCGGCATTTTTAACAAAATACTCACCTGTTTTTTTACGCCTGTAAAACATCTTCACTTTAAGATTTTTTCGATAATCTCGTCAAGGCTTTTTCGGTCACCGTTATATTTTTGAAGCGATCCGCAAAGGCAATTGCGGACAGCCTCCGATTTTTCATCGCCGATATTTTCGGGAATATTGTCACGAACGGAATCGAAAAACATTCCGACGGAACAGCACTCCGACAAATCTTTCGGTATCATTCTTACGGTTCTGCCGTTCACGGTGCGTTTTGTAAACTCGCAATTGCGTGAACAGTATGTGCAAACATATTGTTCTTCGGAAAACGGCAACGGCGGATTTTTCACCGACGGGGTCGACATTGTCAGTGCCCCGGTTGGGCAAACGTCGGCACACGCCCCGCACGAAACACATTTGCTTTCGTTAAGAGGCAAGCCGAACGCCGTTGTCGGAACCGTTCCGAATCCCCTGCCGAAAAGACCCAAATTTTCCGTTCCCGATATTTCACGGCAAACCCTTACGCACTGCGCACAAAGTATGCACTTGTTGTTATCACGAACAACAAACGGGTGGCTTTTGTCTTTTTTAAACTGCCGTGATTTGCCTTTCAACATATCCGAAAACGCACCGTACTGCCGTGCCAATGGCAACAGTTCGCACGAATAGACCGCCGAACATCCGCATTCAAGACAGCGTGAGGCTTCGGCACGTGCTTCTTCAACCGTGAAAGTACGTGCGACTTCGTCAAACGATTTTTTCCTTTCTTCGGGTTCCGCAAGCACCGTTTCGCATCTTTCGGCAACGGGTGTTCCCTCAAGAACGCTTTCATCAAAATGCTCGTTTACCGAATACCTCGGAAGTTCCGACGGAACTTCGACACCGTTAAGGAAGCAATCAATCGAACGTGCCGCATATTTACCGCCGGCTATCGCTCTTACCGCTATGTCGGGGCCTTTGTTTATAACATCACCTGCGGCAAACACGCCCGAAACAGAGGTCATATACGTTTTTTCATCAACCGCTACGGTGGATTTTGAGGTAAGTTCCACACAGTCCAAATCCTCCGCAACAACGCACTGACCGACTGCCGAAATAACGGTATCGCATTCAAGTATTTCCGTGCTTCCCTCTATCGCAACGGGACGCCTTCTTCCCGAAGCATCGGGCTCGCCCAACTGCATATTTTGTATCTTCAAGCCTTTTACTTTGCCGTTTTCGGTGACCGCCTCAAGCGGTGATGCAAGGAATTTGAACTCAACGCCTTCGTTTTTCGCATCTCTTATTTCATCGGGTTCGGCGGGCATTTCTTTTTCGGTACGCCTGTAGACGAGAGTGACCTTTCGGGCACCCAAACGCACGGCTGTTCTGACGGCGTCTATTGCGGTATTTCCGCCACCTACGACACAGACTTTTTCGCCTATGCCGGCATCTTCGCCTTTTGCCACACGGTAAAGCATATCTATTCCGCCGACAACACCGTCGGCACCGTCGCCTTCGCAACCCAAACCGTATGAACGCCACGCACCTGTTCCTATGAACACGGCATCGTACTCTTTTTTGAGCGAGGAAACCGTAAAATCGACACCTAATTTTTTCGAGTAAACAAACTCGACGCCCATTTTTTCGATATTTTCGATTTCTTTGTCGAGGATGTCTTTGGGCAATCTGTATGCGGGAATGCCGTATCTCAACATACCGCCCGCTTTATTTTGCGCTTCGAAAACTTTAACTTTATAACCTTTTATCGCAAGGAAATACGCACACGAAAGCCCTGCGGGGCCACCGCCGACAACCGCAACGGTTTTGCCGTTTGAAGCCTCGCATTGAGGAATATAATCTTCATAACAGTCCGCCACATAGCGTTTCAGTGCGCACACGGAAACGGCACCCTCAAGATATTTACGCCTGCATTTTTCCTCACACGGGTGCGGACAAACTCTGCCTATGGATGCGGGAAGCGGATTATCTTTTTTTATAAGTTCCAACGCTTCACGTTCCTTGCCGTTGGCGATAAGTCCGACGTACCCTTGAATATCCTGATGTGTCGGGCATGCCATATAACACGGTGCTTTACAGTCACCGCCGTGGTCGGACATTATAAGCGAGAGTGTCGCTTTACGGCTTTTTTCGATTTCGGGGGTGCTTGTTGTGACATTCATTCCGCCGACCGTACTGACTCCGCATGCCCTCACGGGACGCCTGAAGCCCTCGATTTCAACAAGACAAAGCCCGCAACCGCCGTAACTTTCCAACTCTTTGTTATGACAAAGATGCGGAACATAAACTCCGCTTTCGAGAATATTGTCAAGAAGACTTTTTTCGGTATCGGCAAGATATTCGTTGCCGTTTATGTATATTTTTTCTTTACTCACGCTTTTACCTCCCCGCTTGCGATCTTTATTGCTCCGAATTTACAGTTTTCCACACACTGCGCACAGCGTATGCATTTTTCACCGTCAATTTCAAACACCGATTTGACTTGACCCGAAATTGCTTCGACGGGGCATTTTTTTGCACAGAGCGAACATCCACGACACAAAGAAGCGTCAATCACATACGAAATAAGCGCACTGCATTTACCGGCGGGGCAACGTTTTTCTTTTATATGTGCCTCGTATTCGTCTTTAAAATACGCAATAGTCGTAAGCACGGGGTTCGGAGCCGAGTTACCCAAACCGCACAATGCCCCTGTTTTTATGCTTTCGCCGAGTTCGGCAAGAGTATCTATATCGCTTTCTTCACCTTTTCCGTTGACAATGCGTTCGAGAATTTCAAGCATTCTTGTTGTACCGATACGGCAAGGCACACATTTTCCGCAACTTTCCTTGCTTGTGAAGTCCATAAAAAACTTCGCCATATCGACCATACACGTTTTTTCATCCATAACTATCATACCGCCGGAACCCATAATGGCACCCGTACTTGCTATGTTTTCGTAATCTATTGCGGTATCAAGCAATTTTTTCGGAATACAGCCACCCGACGGCCCACCCATTTGAACCGCCTTGATTTCGGCACCGTCTTTTATGCCACCGCATATTCCGAAAACGATATCGTTAACCGTAAGACCCATGGGAACCTCCACAAGTCCTCCACGTTTAACACGTCCGGCAAGTGCGAAAACTTTTGTACCCTTGCTGCCTTCAGTACCCATACTCGCAAACGCCTTGCCACCGTTTTCGATAATCCACGACACATTTGCGAAAGTTTCGACGTTGTTTATATTAGTGGGCTTATTCCTGAAACCTTTTTGTGCGGGGAACGGCGGCTTCGTTACCGGCATACCTCTGTTACCGCCGAGAGATGCCAAGAGCGCCGTTTCCTCACCGCAAACGAAAGCACCCGCACCCATCATTATGCGAAAATCAAAATCGAAACCGCTGTTTAAAATGTTTTTTCCGAGAATGTTTTTCTCGTGCATTTGTTTTATTGCGATTTCAAGCCTTTTTACGGCAAGCGGATATTCGGCTCTTACATAAATCACGCCTGTTTGGGCGCCAATCGCTATGCCGGCGATCATCATACCTTCAAGAACTCTGTGCGGATCGCCCTCAAGAACAGCCCTGTCCATAAATGCACCGGGGTCGCCCTCGTCGGCATTGCAAACAACATACTTTTCATCGGACACCGAATCCCTTGCGGAACGCCATTTGATATGAGTCGGGAAACCCGCACCGCCTCTGCCACGCAAACCGGATATTTTCATTTCTTCGATGATTTTGTCGGGCCCCATGGAAAGAGCCTTTTTTAAAGCATTGTAGCCACCGTTTTCGATATATGAATCTATGCTTTCGGGGTCGACCTTTCCGCAACCCGAAAGGACAATACGCTTTTGACCTTTCAAAAACGCAAGATCCTCGTCGGAAAGTCTGTTTTCTTCGGTAAGAGTGCCGTTCAACACCGATTTCGCCAAATTTTCGGCACTTTTTTCGTCAAGTCTTCCGTAAAGAATACTTTCACCGCTGTCGTCGATAACTTCAACAATCGGCTCCGCAAAGCAAAGACCGTTACAGCCTACCTTTTCCGCAAAAAAATCCGTTCCGGAAAATACTTTGTTAAGACCTTTAAGAACGGCATCGGCACCGGAAGCGATGCCACATGAACCGTAGCCGAGAAGAAATCTCATTTGCTTTCCTCCTTTTTAATCGAATCAATAACGGAAGCAACCTTTTCCTGTGTAAGATTGCCGTAAACCTTGTCGTTTATCATCATTGCGGGCGAAATACTGCAACAGCCCAAACACGCAACTTCCTCCCACGAGAAAAGCCCGTCGTCGGTTATGTCGCCCTCATCTATACCGAGGATGCGTTTAACGGTGTCGCCTATACGCTCCGAACCGTTAACATGGCATGCCGTTCCCATGCACACCATTATGCGGTATTTACCGACAGGTTTAAGCCTGAACCCCGCATAAAACGATGCAACACCCATAATACGGCTTGACGGAATGCCTGTTTTTTCCGTTATGTATTTCACGGCATCTTCGGAAATATAGCCGAAAAGACCCTGTACCCCCTGCAAAACGGCGATAAGGCTTTCTTCGGGATTATCGTATTTACCCAACACGGCATCGATATCGGTTTTAAAGTTGTTTGCCATATAACTCTCGCTCTCTTTCAAAATATATATATTAAATTTTACAACACAGACGGCACTCTTTCAAGAGAAATCGGTTAAAAAAATCAAATCGACGTAATTTTTTCAAAAAATTTTATCGGTTTGCGAAAAACACTGTTTACTTTTTCCTTCAAAAAATATACAATAATCTTCGGTGATAATGAATGAAAGAATATAACTACTATTTATTTGATTTCGACGGTACGCTTTGCGACACAACGGAAGGCATTTTCAACTCCGTCATTTATTCTCTCGACACATACGGCATAAAAGAAACCGATATGCAAAAACTCCGTTATTTCGTGGGCCCTCCGCTTTTCGAATCGTACAAAACACTTTACGGTGTATCCGACGAAGACGCAAAATTTTTAATCGAAAAATACCGTGAGCGTTACAGAATAAAAGCGGCCGAGGAATCCGCTGTTTACGGCGGTGTTGTCGAACTTCTCGCCTCGCTCAAAAAATCGGGCAAAAAAGTTGCCGTCGCTTCGTCAAAACCCAAACTTTTCGTTGAAGAAATATCGGCATATCACAACATTGACACTTACTATGATTTTATTTCCGCCGAAGATTTCAAAAACAATCACTCCGACAAAAAAGAACTGATAAACGCCTGCCTCGATTTTTTCGGTAATCCGCCGAAAGACGAAGTTATTATGGTCGGCGACCGTTTTTATGACATAAACGGCGCAAAAGCGGTCGGAGTCGACAGTGCGGGTGCGGTATACGGCTTCGGAACGGAAGAAGAACTTTCAAAAGCCGGCGCAACGTACATTTTGAAAAAGCCGGAAGATTTGCTGTTTTAAAAGCAGACCCAATAAAAAAATCCGCAAAGGGAACGTTATATGCGTACTCTTTGCGGATTTTGAATTTAATTCATATTTTAGTAAACCGTAATCTCACGCCAAACCGCTGTTGCCCGTGGCGTAATCGATCACCACTCCGGGCTGATTGTTATAGCAAAAGACGTTAAAACAGATTCCCGCACCGCCGTCTTCAACGGAAAGTGCCTCCATCTGCACACCTCTCGCAACAAGTTCATCATCGCAAAAAACAGGTGTTACACGGTACAAAACATGATTCCCCGTTTCTTCGATATAGTCGGCGACCATATTTTCAAACGGAAGCATACCTTCGATATTCATATAACGTGTACCCGTGATAAGATTGCGTTTGTTGGCATTTTCGCCCGAAAGTTGAAAACCTATAAGATGGCATCTGTTATAAAGATATTTGCCGTCAACACAGTCATATTTAACCGTTTTCCAGCCACTCGGTTTAACCTGCCCTATCGAACCACGTTCCTCGGTGGGCATTGTTTCTTTGCCGAGGCAAGCGAAAGCAACACCGCATCGTCCGTAACTGTCGAGAACGGAATATTTTTCAAAATATTTTGCGGTTCTGTCGGACATTTTAAGCCCCGGCACGTTACCGTTAACGACGAAATACGGTTTCCCCGAAAATTCGGGGATATTTTTATAATTTACTTTATAATTCCCTTGCGGATTTTTAACGGCGTTTTCAACAGCCTCTCCGCCGTTTGCGGTTTGCACCGTACCGGCGTCGGCATTTTGAGAAGTGATGTTATTAGAAGACGGTGCGTTTGCGACACTTTCGAAATATTTCGCTTTATCGGACTCGCCGTCGCTTTTATCATGCGTGGCTGTTTCGCCGTCACCCACATAAATCCCCGATGACACGGCGGAAGACAGAGTGCTTTCGGAAGCACTTGTGCCTTCAACGGGCGACTCACCCCTTGAAATGCCCGTGAAAACGGCAATAACAAGAATAAAAACAGCAATAATTATCGCTGCGGATTTTTTATTTTTCATAACTTCACCTTTTAAATATTTGTTTTGTGATAACGCTGTGCGAATTACCTTTAAACTCCGTTTCGCTCACAAGAGAAAACTTTGAAAAATCAACATCGCAACAAAAATCCGACGGATACACCCTGTTCCACCTGTAAACGGTTATTTCCATTATATTTTCGACACCGTTCAAACGCCTGTCTTCAACAAAACAAACGGCGTCATTCGGGGCGTTTTTCAAAAAATCGCCGTCAATTTTTACACGGTCGGCATAATCCTTGAAAAGTTCTTCCGAGAAAGGCGTAATAAAGAGTTCGCCTTGCCGTGCAAAGGAAACGACATCCTCAACAACGGTTTTATCACGGCTTTGACGCCTGTTGTTAAAAAGCATACCGTTATTATCGTCAAGACACAAAACTATTCGCACTCCCGCATTCACTCCTTTTCGGCTTTTGAAAAAACTTCAAGACTTCTTTTGAGAATCCCTTTCATCTGCGCTACGGCTATGCCGTAATTCACGGTGGGAACGCCGTATTCTTTACAAAGGGCGAGCCTGTGTTTCATCTCTTTTTCGTTAAGCATACAGCCACCGCAATGAACAACAAGAGCAACATCGGAAAGGTCTTTCGGAAACTCACCGCCCGATGTAAAAACAAAATTCGGCTCGTTTCCCGTATATTCACGAATCCATTGCGGAATTTTCACCGTTCCGATATCGTTGCACTGACGGTGGTGCGTACAGCCCTCGCTTATGAGAACCGTATCGCCGTTTTTTATTTCATTCAGTTTTGCGGCACCTTCCGTCAAAGCCGACAACTCGCCTTTAAAACGTGCCATAAGAATCGAAAATGAGGTCAAAGGCACATCTTCGGGAACGATTTTCGAAACTTTGCCGAAAACCTGAGAATCGGTTATAACAAGATTCGGTTTTTTCGATAATGCGGAAAGCGTGTTTTCAAGTTCCGTATCACGGCATGAAACGGCTATGGCGTTGTTTTCGACGATATCGCGAATTGTCATCTGTTGCGGTAAAATGAGCCTGCCCTTCGGTGCGGATTCATCAATCGGGATAACAAGCACCACCGTATCACCCGCCGACAGCAAATCGGAAACGATATATTTCGGTTTTCCTTTGTTTTTTGCGAGGTTTCCTATTTTTTCTTTCAGTTCGTTTATGTTTACGCCCGTCTTTGCGCTGACATATATTTCGTTTTCGGAAACATCGGGAATATTTTCGAGCAAATCGCATTTATTGAGAGCGACAACATAAGGTAAACCCCGTTTTTCGAACAATGCGATAAGTTCGGTATCTTCTTTTTGTTTTCCCCGAACGGCATCCGCAACAAGCACCGCAATATCGGTTTTCGCAAGAACCTCGTAGGTCTTTTCAACTCTTTTTTGACCGAGAGCGCCCTCGTCGTCTATTCCGGCGGTGTCGGTGACAACAACAGGCCCCAAAGGTAACAGTTCCATTGCTTTTTTCACGGGGTCGGTGGTTGTTCCCATAACCTCGGAAACAACCGCAAGTTGCTGGCCCGTAACAGCATTCACCACGCTTGATTTCCCCGCATTGCGAAGCCCGAAAAAACCTATGTGTATGCGTTCCGAAGAAACCGTATCGTTAAGCCCCACGGTTCGCCCTCCTTTCAAAAATCGTTAAAATCTAAAATCTCTGCGGTTGGAATTTTTGATATCCGCAATATTTTTTTCGGCTATTCCTCGAACTTTTTCCAACGGTATTTTTTCAAGTTCGCTCTCGATAAGTTTATAGCCGATTTCTTTTGTTTCGGCTGAAGCGTAATCCTCCAGATATTCGGTAAGTGTCATCAAGGCGTTCGGATGACAGCAATTGAGAATTTGACCGTTTTTGCAAAGGGTCATAAATCTGTCACCTGTTCTTCCCTCACGGTAACACGCCGTGCAAAATGACGGAATATGGCCGTTTTTCATAAGCCAGCAAACGACTTCGTCAAGCGTTCGGTTGTCGGAAACATCAAACTGTTCGGTATCATGAGGGCGTTCTTTTTCGGTATAACCGCCGACCGAGGTTCGTGATGCACCGCTGATTTGAGAGATTCCCATATCAAGCGCTTCGCCACGCACTTTTTCGCTTTCACGGGTGGAAATAATCATACCCGTATACGGCACGGCGACACGGATGCAAGCGATTATTTTTTTGAACATTTCGTCGCTTATGCCGTTATCGAATGCATCGGGGTCGATATCGTCGGCACGTTTCACACGGGGAACACTTATTGTGTGAGGGCCTACGCCGTGAACCGCTTCGAGATGTTCCGCATGCATAAGAAGTCCCACGAACTCATACATATACCTTTCAAGCCCGAACAAAACGCCGAGTCCGACATCGTCGATGCCACCTTCCATGGCTCTGTCCATGGCTTCGGTGTGATAGTCATAGTCGTGTTTGGGGCCTGTGGGATGAAGTTCGAGATAACTTTTTTTGTGATATGTTTCCTGAAAAAGAATATATGTACCTATTCCGGCATCTTTCAGTTTTCGGTAATTTTCAACGGTGGTTGCCGCAATGTTGACGTTGACACGGCGAATCGCACCGTTTTTATGGTTTACGGAATAAATCGTTTTGATGCATTCCAAAATATATTCAATCGGATTGTTTTTCGGGTCTTCGCCCGCTTCGATCGCAAGGCGTTTGTGACCCATATCCTGCAATGCGATAACCTCTTGTTTTACTTCTTCCTGAGTGAGTTTTTTTCTCGCTATGTGTTTATTCTTTAAGTGATACGGGCAATAAAGACAACCGTTCACACAATAATTGGAAAGATAAAGCGGTGCGAACATAACTATTCTGTTGCCGTAAAATTTGTGCTTGATATCATTTGCGAGTTTATATATTTCTTCGACTTTTTCGGGAATCTCGCAAGCGAGCAACACAGCCGCCTCACGGTGCGAAAGACCCGTACAGCGGTAACCGTTACCGACTTTAAGCGGACGTGCCTTTTCCAAAATACCGTCGATAAGTTCGGCGTTGTTCTTGTTTTCTTCGGCAAACTTCAAAGTATCGAGTATTTCGCCGTCGTTAATAAATTCTTCTGCTTTCAATGATTTGGGATTGTATTCAGCCATTAAAATTCTCCTTCTATATAGGCAGCGGAGACGTATCCGATGCTTACGGTAAATAATTTACGCTTTAATTATATCGCCACGTGACGTGACCGCCTCGAAACCGATTTTTTTCAGCCTTTCTTCAAGTTCTTTGCGATTTGAAGCACTTTCCGCTCCGAAAGACACTTTGTTGTCATAAAGGTCGTATTTCCCTCTGACGGATTCGGGCGAAAGATTCGGCATCACAACATTTGCGCCCGCAAGAATGCCTTTTTCACGCCCCATCGGGTCAACCGTACCGAGTGCGGTCGTCGCCGGCAAAAGCACATTCGGGTAAATAAGACGTATTATGCTCAAAAGACAGCACGTGAGTTCCGCACCGCCCGACGGATATGACTTGAATTTTGTGTCTTTGTGTGGCACAAACGGGCCGATTCCGCACATATCGGGTTTGAATTCTTCAATAAATTTCAAATCTTCGGCTATATGTCCGTTTGTTTGATAAGGTGCCCCGACCATAAAACCGCAACCGGTTTGAAATCCTGTTTCTTTAAGGTCTTTCAAACAGTTAATTCTGTTTTTCAGCGACATTTTATCGGGATGCAGTTTTTTATAGAGCGATTCGTTTGCCGATTCGTGTCGCAAAAGATATCTGTCCGCACCCGCATTATAAAGTTCGGTGTAACTTTCACGGCTTCTTTCACCCAAAGAAAGAGTTACGGCACACTCCGGAAAAAGCGTTTTTATCTTTTTTATTATGTCGCACAGCACTCCGTCCGAAAAGAAAGTGTCCTCGCCCCCTTGAAGAACGAAGGTACGAAACCCCAACGCATAACCGTCTTTACAGCAGGAAATAATTTCTTCGGGTGTTAATCTGTAACGCCGACAAGCGGAATTCGATGCCCTGATTCCGCAATAATAACAGTCGTTTTTACAGATATTGCCTATTTCTATAAGCCCCCGCAAAAAAACTCGGTTGCCGTAAATCTCACGCCGTACTTCATCGGCTTTTTCGGTTAAATAACATGTGCATTCTTCGGTGCGGTTATCCAAAAGGCTTTTGTACTCCGAAACGGTCAAAGAGTGATTCCGATAAAGTTTTTCGGCAAGCAACATTACATCATTCATCGCTCATCACATTCGACAAAACGGTTTTTGCGCTTATGCCTTTAAGATTGCCGATTTTCCCGCTCAAGGCGGATATAACATCGTTCGGAGCGTCAACCGCAACGCTTATGACATTTATATTTCTTTGCCGATACGGAATACCCATTCTGCCGATTATATATTCGCCGTACCGATGCAAAACGGCATTAAGTTCTTCAACCGACTCGCCGTTTTCAACTATTATACTTATAACACCGACTCTTGAAACCGTAAAATCTCCCCCTTATTAAAAAAACCGCACCCGTTAAGGTGCGGCAAGATACAATTATCCCGTTAATTCCGCACCTTTCACTCAGAAAAAAATCTTTATGTCAGGTACGTTTTAATTATACATCGTAAATTCGGATTTTTCAAGTCCGTTATATTTATAAAATGGTATAAATCCCGAAAAAGCGGAAAAGATATCATTATAAAAAAGGATGTGATTTTACGGACAACAAACAGTATTTGGAATTGGTCGGCACACTCACCCCGAAATCGCCGATATTAAAAGACTGCGTAAAGGCGTTCGTTTTCGGCGGTGGGATATGCTGTTTCGGTGAAGTTTTAAAACTGCTTTACGGCATGACAAATTTAAACGAAGACGAAATCAAACTTGCGGTTTCCTCTACGCTTATTGTGATAACGGCGATCCTCACGGGTGCGGGCGTGTTCGACAACATCGCAAAGCACGCCGGTGCCGGCACCGCTGTTCCGATAACGGGTTTTGCAAACTCCGTCGTTTCACCT